>NZ_BAAGPR010000002.1:0-212181 GCF_054783955.1 Streptomyces mayteni
GCCGGGCGGCCGCCCCGCCGGTTCACGCCCCTCGACCGGCTGCGGCGGGCCTGGGACCGCCCGTTGACGGCCTACTACGTCCTGCTCGTCACCGGCCTCCTGCTCGCCCTCCTCGGCCTGGTGATGGTGTTCTCCGCCTCGCAGATCCAGGCGCTCCGCTGGGACCTGCCGGCCACCTTCTACTTCCGCAAACAACTGCTCGCCGCCGTCCTCGGCGGCACGCTGCTGCTGGTCGCCTCCCGGATCTCCGTCAAGCTGCTGCGCGCCCTCACCTACCCGTTCCTCGCCGGCACCGTGGCGCTGCTGATCCTCGTCCAGGTGCCAGGCGTCGGCGTCTCGGCGAACGGCAACACCAACTGGATCGCCCTCGGCGGCTCCTTCCAGCTCCAGCCGAGCGAGATCGCCAAGCTCGGCCTCGTGCTGTGGGGCGCCGACCTGCTCGCCAGGAAGGGCGACCTGCGGCTGCTCACCCAGTGGCGGCACCTGCTGATCCCGCTGCTGCCCGGCGCCCTGCTGGTCTGCGGCCTGGTGATGGTCGGCGGCGACATGGGCACCGTGGTGATCCTGGTCGCCGTCGTCTTCGCGCTGCTCTGGCTGGCCGGCGCCCCGATCCGGCTCTTCGCCGGGGCGATCGGCGTCGCCGCGGTCCTCGGCGTGGTCTTCATCGCCACCAGCCCGCACCGGATGGACCGGATCTCCTGCCTGGGCGCCGGAGACGCCGAGCGCTGTCAGCAGGCCGTGCACGGCATCTACGCCCTCGCCTCGGGCGGCTGGTTCGGCTCAGGACTCGGGGCCAGCGTGGAGAAATGGGGCGAACTCCCGGAGCCCCACACCGACTTCATCTTCGCGATCACCGGCGAGGAACTCGGGCTAGCGGGGACGCTGTCGGTACTCGGACTCTTCGCGGCTCTAGGCTATGCGGGTATCCGCGTGGCCGGACGCACGGAGGACGCCTTCGTGAGGTATGCCGCGGGAGGGGTGACGGCCTGGCTGATGGTCCAGACCGTCATCAACATCGGTGCCGTGCTGGGCCTGCTGCCCATCGCCGGCGTGCCGCTTCCGCTGTTCTCCTACGGAGGGTCCGCCCTGCTGCCCACCATGTTCGCCATCGGGCTGCTGATCGCGTTCGCGCGCGGCGAGCCCGCGGCCCGGGCCGCCCTGGCCGCGCGGGGACCCGGGCACAGATGGAAGACGATGAGACGGCGCCGCGACCGAGCGCCGTCTGGAGAGCGGTGAAATTCGGTGCATGTTGTCGTCGCCGGCGGAGGGACCGCCGGCCACATCGAGCCGGCGCTCGCCCTCGCCGATGCCCTGCGCAGGCGCGATCCCACGGTGGGCATCACGGCCCTCGGCACGGAGCGCGGCCTGGAGACCCGGCTGGTGCCGGAGCGGGGCTACGAACTCGGCCTGGTCCCGGCCGTTCCGCTGCCGCGCAAGCCCACCCCCGAGCTCTTCACCGTGCCCGGGCGGCTGCGCGGCACCGTGAAGGCGGCCGAGGAGATCCTGGAGCGGACCAAGGCCGACTGCCTCGTCGGCTTCGGCGGCTACGTGGCCATGCCCGGCTACCTCGCGGCCAAGCGGCTCCGGATCCCGATCGTGGTGCACGAGGCCAACGCCCGCCCCGGCCTGGCCAACCGGATCGGCGCCCGCTACACCCGCTTCGTCGCCGTCTCCACCCCGGAGAGCAAGCTGCGGCACGCGCGGTACGTCGGCATCCCGCTGCGCCGCTCGATCGCCACCCTCGACCGGGCCAGGGCCAGGCACGAGGCGCGCGCCTTCTTCGGCCTCGACGCCAACCTGCCCACCCTGCTGGTGTCCGGCGGCTCGCAGGGCGCGCGCCGGCTCAACGAGGTGGTGGCCGCCGCGGTGCCGGTGCTCCAACGCTCCGGCGTGCAGGTCCTGCACGCGGTCGGCCCGAAGAACGAACTGCCCCAGGTCGACACGATGCCGGGAATGCCCCCCTACATCCCGCTATCGTATGTGGACCGCATGGACCTCGCGTACGCGGCGGCCGACATGATGCTCTGCCGCGCGGGCGCGATGACCGTCGCCGAACTGTCGGCGGTCGGGCTGCCCGCCGCCTACGTGCCGCTGCCGATCGGCAACGGCGAACAGCGGCTCAACGCCCAGCCGCTGGTCAGGGCCGGCGGTGGCCTGCTGATCGACGACGCCGAGCTCACGCCGGAGTGGGTCAGGGGCAACGTCCTGCCGGTGCTGACCGACCCGGGCCGGCTGCTCGCCATGTCGCGCGCCGCCACCGAGTTCGGCCGCAGGGACGCGGACGAGCTGCTGGTCGGGATGGTGTACGAGGCGATCGCGGCGCGCCGGGCCTAGCCAGGCCGGCACGTCAGACAGGGGAGATGAGGGAGCGTGGCCGGAGCGACGACCGCCAGGCGCGACGCGGACCGACGGCGGTCGGACCCCGGCCCGCCCCCGCCCCGCCCGCGCCGCCCCCGTTGGCTGCCTGGCCGCCGGCTGGCCGTCGTGCTCGCCGTGCTCGCGGTCGCGCTCGGCGGCTTCGGCGGCTGGGCGCTCTACGGCTCCGACTGGCTGCGGATCGAGCGCGTCTCGGTGCGCTGGCGGGACGAAGGGCCGCGGAACCTGACGGAGGAACAGGTGCTCGCGGCGGCCGGCGTCCCCCTCGGCTCGCCGATGATCTCGCTGGACAAGGACGCCATCCGCGACCGGCTGCTCGACCAGCTGCCCAGGCTGGAGTCGGTCGAGGTGGTCCGCGCCTGGCCGCACGGCGTCGGCCTGCGGCTGACCGAGCGGGAGGCCGAGATGCTGATCCCGAACGGGAACGGCTACACCGAGGTCGACGACGGCGGGCTGGCGTTCGCCGAGATCGCCGAGCCGATCGACGGGGTGCCGCTGCTGCGGCTCGACGTCGAGGACGGTCCAGGGCTCCGCAGGTTCGGCGAGGACGGCATCCGCCGCGAGGCGGTCACCGTGACGCTCTCGCTCCCCGACGAGGTGCGGGACGACCTGCTGCTCGTCCGGGTCTCCTCCTACGACGGCGTCACGCTGGAGTTGACGGGGGACCGCACCGTGGTGTGGGGCAGCGCGGAGGAGCCAGCGGCCAAGGCGCGGGCCCTGGCCGCGGTGATGGAAGCGGCTGGTGACGCGCGGTACTTCGACGTCAGCGCGCCCACCGTGCCGGCGGTTTCCGGTGGTTGACGCGGCGTCGACCCGGCGGCGTCGGCGCAGGCCAGCCCCCTGGTTGGCGATGCGCGAGCGTGATCACATAGGGTGAAAAGAAAAACAGGAGGTTCGGCGTGTTCGTTGAACGCGTACCACTTGTCGACTTAGTGTCCGTTCCTAGGATTCCCGGGAACGACAAGCACAGGGCACCCTAAACTGAAGCGTTAGGGTTCTGGGGCGGTCATCCCCTCCGTCCCACAGGCATCAGTCGGCGCGCTGCGGCTCACGCGGAGCGGCGACACGTAAATCGAGGCGAGAGGCCTTCGACGTGGCAGCACCGCAGAACTACCTCGCAGTCATCAAGGTCGTCGGTATCGGCGGCGGTGGTGTCAACGCCATCAACCGGATGATCGAGGTCGGTCTCAAGGGCGTCGAGTTCATCGCGATCAACACCGATGCGCAGGCGCTGCTGATGAGCGACGCCGACGTCAAGCTCGACGTCGGCCGTGAGCTCACCCGCGGTCTGGGTGCGGGCGCCAACCCCGAGGTGGGTCGCAAGGCTGCCGAGGACCACCGCGAGGAGATCGAGGAGGTCCTCAAGGGGGCCGACATGGTCTTCGTCACCGCGGGCGAGGGCGGCGGCACCGGCACCGGCGGCGCTCCGGTCGTGGCGAACATCGCGCGCACGCTCGGCGCGTTGACCATCGGCGTCGTCACCCGCCCGTTCACCTTCGAGGGGCGCCGGCGGGCGAACCAGGCGGAGGACGGCATCGCCAGCCTCCGCGACGAGGTCGACACCCTGATCGTCATCCCCAACGACCGGCTGCTGTCCATCTCGGACCGTCAGGTCAGCGTCCTCGACGCCTTCAAGTCCGCGGACCAGGTGCTTCTCTCCGGCGTCCAGGGCATCACCGACCTGATCACCACCCCCGGCCTGATCAACCTCGACTTCGCCGACGTCAAGTCCGTGATGTCGGAGGCCGGTTCCGCCCTCATGGGCATCGGCTCGGCCCGCGGCGACGACCGCGCGGTGGCCGCCGCCGAGATGGCCATCTCCTCGCCGCTCCTCGAGGCGTCCATCGACGGCGCTCGGGGCGTGCTGCTCTCCATCTCCGGCGGCTCGGACCTGGGCCTGTTCGAGATCAACGAGGCCGCCCAGCTGGTCAGCGAGGCCGCCCACCCGGAGGCCAACATCATCTTCGGCGCCGTCATCGACGACGCCCTCGGCGACGAGGTGCGGGTCACCGTGATCGCCGCCGGCTTCGACGGGGGCCAGCCGCCCGCCCGCAGCCGCGACCGGATGCTCGGTTCCTACGGCGCCAAGGACGACTCCTCCTCGGTCGGCCAGGACCGTTCGGCGGCCGAGCCCGAGCCGGAGCGTCCCTCGTTCGGCGGCCTCGGCACCCTGCCCTCCCGCGACCCGGGCCCGCTCGGCGACCGGGACACCTCGCCGGTGGGCGGCGCCGAGCCGGCGGCCGAGCCGGTCCGCGAGCCGCTGAAGAGCTCGCCGCAGGTACCCTCGGCCCGGCCTTACGATGGGGGTCAGGTCGAGGAGCTGGACGTCCCCGACTTCCTGAAGTAATCAAAAGTGTCGACGGAGTTCCGCCCGAACCCCGTGTGAGCCAGACGTGATGGACCCGTGATAGACCGACAGACGACGGACAGCGGCGCCCACTTCGCCTTCACCGACCGGTGGGGCGGGGTGAGCGCCGCTCCGCATGACACGCTCAATCTCGGCGGCGCGGTCGGCGACGACCCCGCCGCCGTGCTCGCCAACCGGGAGCTGGTGGCCAAGGAACTCGGCCTCGACCCGGCCGAGGTCCGCTGGATGCGGCAGGTCCACGGATGCGTGGTGGCCCTGGCCGACCAACCCTGGCCAGACGGGGAGCCGCCCGAGGCGGACGGCGCGGTCAGCGCGCGCCGGGGCCTCGCGCTCGCGGTGCTCACCGCCGACTGCACGCCGGTGTTGCTCGCCGACCCGGTGGCCGGGATCGTCGGCGCCGCGCACGCCGGGCGTCCCGGGCTGCTGGCCGGAGTCGTTCCGGCGACCGTCGAGGAGATGTGCCGGCTCGGCGCCCGCGCCGAGCGGATCGTCGCCAGGACGGGACCCACCGTCTGCGGCCTCTGCTACGAGGTGCCGGTGGAGATGCGCGAGGCCGCCGAGCTCGCGGTGCCGGGCAGTGGCTCGCACACCAGGGAGGGCACCCCCTCCATCGACATCCCCGCCGGGGTGCGGCGCCAGCTCGCCGACCTCGGCGTCGTGGACATCGCCCTCTCGCCGGTCTGCACCCGGGAGTCGGCCGACCACTTCTCCTACCGCCGCGAGCGCGTCACCGGCCGGCAGGCCAGCTACGTCTGGATCGGCCGGGCCGACCGATGAGGAACGGTGAGCGGCGGCCGGGCGATGCGACCACCTCCCACGGTGCGCCCAGCGTGCGCCCGGCGCGCGAGGTCGAGTTGGCCACCGGCCTCGCCCGGGTGGAGGAGCGCGTCGCCCGCGCCTGCGACGCGGCGGGGCGCCGGCGGAGCGACGTGACCCTGATCGTGGTCACCAAGACCTATCCCGCCGAGGACGTGCGGCTGCTCGCCGGGCTCGGGGTGCGGGACTTCGCGGAGAACAAGGACCAGGAGGCGGCCGCCAAGGCGGCGGCCCTCGCCGATCTTCCGCTGACCTGGCACTTCGTGGGGCAGTTGCAAACGAACAAGGCGCGTTCCGTGACGGCTTACGCGGATTATGTGCACTCGGTGGATCGCGTCCGGCTCGTCGACGCGCTGGCGCGCGCCGTCGCACAACGGGAGCGCGCCCCGCTCAACTGTTTGATCCAGGTCGCCCTGGAGGAGGAATCCGCCCCGGGCGCCGGCCGCGGCGGCGTCGACCCGGCGGGGGTCGCGGAGTTGGCGGCCGCGCTGGCGGCCGCGCCGGGGCTGCGCCTGGCGGGGCTGATGACGGTCGCGCCGCTCACCGGCGCCTACGCGGGGTCGCCGGGCGCCGCGTTCGAGCGGCTGATGGAAATCGCGAGGGACCTGCGCGGGGTCGATCCTGCTGCGAACATGGTCTCGGCGGGAATGAGCGCGGACCTGGAGGAGGCCATCATCGCCGGGGCGACACACGTGCGTGTAGGAAGCGCGGTACTCGGAGTCCGCCCCGCCCTCGGGTAACGTCGCCAAGCGAGGACCACAGCCGAAAATATGGTCATTCCCGAGGGATTCGGGCAGGTTACGTGGATGCGCGGCCCCGGAGGTTCGGAGCCGATCCACCACAGAGCGGAGGACGCAGTCGATGGCTGGCGCGATGCGCAAGATGGCGGTCTACCTCGGCCTCGTGGAGGACGACGGCTACGACCGCCCGGGGTACGGCCCCGATGACGAGTTCGAGCCCGAGCCGGAGCCGGACCGGGGGCGGCGTCAGGAGACGCACGAACCGCCGCGCAGGGAGCGGGTGGAGGAGCCGGTGCGGGTGGTCCACCCGCCGGCCCAGCGCGAGACGGAGCCAACACCCGCTCCGATTCTGGCGGAAAGCAGACGACCCGGGAGGATCGCTCCCGTGTCTTCCATCACATCAGAACGACAGAACGTGGAGAAGAGCGCACCGGTGATCATGCCCAAGGTCGTGTCAGAGCGGGAGCCGTACCGGATCACCACGCTCCACCCCAGGACGTACAACGAGGCCCGTACCATCGGGGAACACTTCCGCGAGGGAACCCCGGTGATCATGAATCTGACGGAGATGGATGACACGGATGCAAAGCGACTTGTCGACTTTGCGGCTGGTCTCGTCTTCGGTCTGCATGGCAGCATCGAGCGGGTGACGCAGAAGGTGTTCCTGCTGTCGCCTGCTAACGTCGATGTAACGGCGGAGGACAAGGCCCGCATCGCGGAGGGCGGGTTCTTCAACCAGAGCTGACGAGAGCAGTACCGGAAGTGGGAGTTCCGGCCGATCGGCCGGGGCATGAGTACAGGGGAGAGGGCCAGGCAGGATGGGCATCGTTCAACAGGTGATCCTGATTGTCTTGTACTGCTTGCTCGGCCTGTTGCTCTTCCGTCTGGTGATGGACTACGTCTTCATGTTCGCGCGCGCATGGCAGCCCGGCAAGGCGATGGTGGTCGCTCTGGAGGCCACCTACACTGTCACCGATCCGCCGCTGAAGGCGCTACGGAAGGTCATCCCTCCCCTGAGGTTCGGGGGAGTGGCGCTTGATCTGTCCTTCTTCGTACTCATGATCATCGTCTACATCCTGATCAACGTCGTGGCCAGGCTGTGAACGAGTACGGTCTTGCCGATATGCCGACGAATCACGTTGAGGTGAAGAGATGCCGTTGACCCCCGAGGACGTGCGGAACAAGCAGTTCACGACCGTCCGTCTGCGAGAAGGCTATGACGAGGACGAGGTCGATGCCTTCCTCGACGAGGTCGAGGCAGAGCTGACCCGCCTGCTGAGGGAGAACGAGGACCTGCGCGCCAAGCTGGCCGCGGCGACTCGGGCGGCCGCGCAGAACCAGCAGAACATGCGTAAACCCGAGCCCCAGGAGCGTCCTGGCGGGCCCATGCCGGCCATATCAGGTCCGCAGGGCGGCCCGGGGACCCAGCAGATGGGCGGCCCGCCGCAGTTGCCGGCCGGCCCTGGTGGGCCCGGCGGCCCCGGTGGCCCTGGTGGTCCCGGTCAGATGGGGCAGGGCGGTCCGATGGGTCCCGGTGGTCCTGGTCAGATGGGCCAGGGTGGCCCGATGGGTCCTGGTGGTCCTGGCCAGATGGGCCAGCAGGGCATGGGTGGCCCGATGGGTCCTGGTGGTCCCGGTCAGATGGGCCAGCAGGGCATGGGCGGTCCGATGGGTCCTGGTGGTCCTGGTCAGATGGGCCAGGGTGGCCCGATGGGTCCCGGTGGTCCCGGCCAGATGGGGCAGATGGGCCAGCAGGGCATGGGCATGGGTGGCCCCGGCATGGGCAACCCCGGTCTCGGCGGCCCGCCGCAGATGCAGCAGCCCGGTGGCAACGAGAGTGCCGCCCGCGTGCTGTCCCTCGCGCAGCAGACGGCCGACCAGGCCATCGCCGAGGCGCGTTCCGAGGCCAACAAGATCGTCGGTGAGGCCCGCAGCCGCGCCGAGGGCCTGGAGCGGGACGCCCGCGCCAAGGCCGACGCGCTGGAGCGGGACGCCCAGGAGAAGCACCGCGTGGCGATGGGCTCGCTGGAGTCGGCCCGCGCCACCCTGGAGCGCAAGGTCGAGGACCTGCGCGGCTTCGAGCGCGAGTACCGCACCCGGCTCAAGTCGTACCTGGAGAGCCAGCTGCGCCAGTTGGAGAGCCAGTCCGACGACTCGCTCGCCCCGCCGCGCACGCCTTCACCCTCCGTCGCGCCCTCGCTGCCGCCTTCGCCCTCCCCGTCGCTGGCCTCCGCCGGCGCGCCGTCGGGCGGGCCTGGCCCGATGGGCGGGCAGCAGGGTATGGGTGGCCAGCCGATGGCCGGCCTCGCGCCGCACCCCGGTCACCCGGGGCACGTCGGCCCGGGCGGTCCTGGCTCCTACGGCGGCCAGCAGCAGATGTCGCCGGCCATGACCCAGCCGATGGCGCCGGTTCGGCCGCAGGGCCCGCAGCCGATGCAGCAGGCGCCGTCGCCGATGCGGGGCTTCCTCATCGACGAGGACGACAACTGACGCGAGCCGTCGGCGCATAGCGCACAGCGACAAAGGGGCGGGGCCCGGATCCCAGGATCCGGGCCCCGCCCCTTCCGGCGTCGGTGGGTTCTTCTCGTCAGCTCTTCCGCAGCCGGAAGGTGCCGCCCAGGGCCTCGTCGCCGAAGGGAGCGCCGAAGCCCTCGTCGCCCTCGCCCTCGGCGAAGTCGGTGGCCAGCACCTCGCCGCGGATCAGCGCCTGGTGGTCGTCGAGCGCCCGCGTCAACTCAGGGTCGGCCGTCACCCAGCGCACCGCGATCCGGTCGACCACGTCGAGGCCGCTGTTCTTCCTGGCCTCCTGGATCAGCCGGATCACGTCCCTGGCCAGGCCGGCCCGGCGCAGCTCGGGGGTGATCTCCAGGTCGAGGGCCACCGTGGCGCCGGTGTCCGAGGCCACCGACCAGCCCTCGCGCGGGGTTTCGGTGATGATGACCTCGTCGGGGCCGAGCCCCACCCGCTCGCCGTCCACCTCGACCGAGGCGGTGCCGGCGCGCAGCGCGGCGGAGAGCTCGGCGGCGTCGGCCTCGGCGATGGCCCTGGCCACCGGCTGGGTGCCCTTGCCGAACCGCCGGCCGAGCGCCCGGAAGTTGGCCTTGGCCGAGGTGTCGACGAGGGAGCCGCCCATCTCGGAGAGCGCGGCGAGGCCCGCCACGTTGAGCTCCTCGGCGATCTGCCCACGCAGGTCGTCGTCGAGCAGTTCGAAGCCCTGGGCCGCCACCAGCGCGCGGGAGAGCGGCTGCCGGGTCTTCACTCCGGACTCGGCGCGGGTGGCGCGGCCCAGCTCGACGAGGCGCCGCACCAGCAGCATGTCCTGGGACAGGTCGGGGTCGACCAGCGCCGGGTCGGCCTCCGGCCAGCCGGCCAGGTGCACCGAGTCGGGCGCGCCGGGCGTCACCGGCACCACCAGGTCCTGCCAGACCCGCTCGGTGATGAACGGCACCAGCGGGGCCATCAGCCGGGTGACGGTCTCCAGCACCTCGTGCAGGGTGCGCAGCGCGGCCGGCTCGGCCTGCCAGAACCGGCGGCGTGACCGTCGCACGTACCAGTTGGACAGGTCGTCCACGAAGGTGGAGACCAGCTTGCCGGCACGCTGGGTGTCGTAGTTCTCCATGGCCTTGGTGACGGCCTCGACCAGCGCGTTGAGCTCGCTGAGCAGCCAGCGGTCGAGCAGCGGCCGGTCGGCCGGCGCCGGGTCGGAACCGCTGGGCGCCCAGCCGCCGGTGCGGGCGTAGAGCGCCTGGAAGGCCACGGTGTTCCAGTAGGTCAGCAGGGTCTTGCGGACCACCTCCTGGATGGTGCCGTGCCCGACCCGGCGGGCCGCCCAGGGCGAGCCGCTGGCCGCCATGAACCAGCGGACGGCGTCCGCGCCGTGCCGCTCCATCAGCGGGATGGGCTCCAGGATATTGCCCAGGTGCTTGGACATCTTGCGGCCGTCCTCGGCGAGGATGTGGCCGAGGCAGACCACGTTCTCGTAGGAGGACCGGTCGAAGACCAGGGTGCCGACGGCCATCAGCGTGTAGAACCAGCCGCGGGTCTGGTCGATGGCCTCGGCGATGTACTGCGCCGGGTAGCGGCTCTCGAACTGCTCGCGGTTGCGGTGCGGGTAGCCCCACTGCGCGAACGGCATGGAGCCCGAGTCGTACCAGGCGTCGATGACCTCGGGGACCCGCGTCGCGGTGTGGGCGCAGCCCTCGGCCGGGCAGCCGAAGACCACCTCGTCGATGAACGGCCGGTGCGGGTCGAGCCCCGACTGGTCGACGCCGGTCAGCTCGGTCAGCTCGGTCAGCGAGCCCACGCAGGTGAGGTGGCCGTCCTCGCAGCGCCAGATCGGCAGCGGGGTGCCCCAGTAGCGGTTGCGGGAGAGCGCCCAGTCCACGTTGTTGTCGAGCCACTCGCCGTAGCGGCCGTGCTTGACGGACTCCGGGTACCAGGTGGTCGCCTCGTTCTCCCGCAGCAGCGCCTCCTTGACCCGGGTGGTGCGGATGTACCAGGACGGCTGTGCGTAGTAGAGCAGCGGGGTGTGGCAGCGCCAGCAGTGCGGATAGCTGTGCTCGTAGGCGAGGTGGCGGAAGAGCAGGCCGCGCTCGGCCAGGTCGGCGACCAGCGCCTCGTCGGCCTTCTTGAAGAACTGGCCGCCGACCAGCGCCAGGCCGTCCTCGAACGTGCCGTCGGTGCGGACCGGGTTGACCATCGGCAGCCCGTAGCCGCGGCAGGTCAGCAGGTCGTCCTCGCCGAACGCCGGGGCCTGGTGGACCAGGCCGGTGCCGTCCTCGGTGGTGACGTAGTCGGCCAGGACCACGAAGTGGGCCTCGGCGCCGCCGAAGTCGACGAGGTCGAAGGGCCGCTCGTAGGCCCAGCGCTCCATCTCCCGGCCGGTGAAGGTCTGGCCGGTGGCCGACCAGCCCTCGCCGAGCGCCTTCTCCAGCAGCGGCTCGGCGACCACCAGCCGCTCGGTGCCGTCGGTGGCGACGGCGTAGGTGACGTCGGGGTTGGCGGCGACCGCCGTGTTGGAGACCAGGGTCCAGGGGGTGGTGGTCCACACCAGGAGCGCGGCCTCGCCGGCCAGCGGTCCTGAGCGCAGCGGCAGCCGGACGTAGACGGAGGGGTCGACGACCGTCTCGTAGCCCTGGGCCAGCTCGTGGTCGGAGAGCCCGGTCTCGCACCGCGGGCACCAGGGGGCGACCCGGTGGTCCTGGCCGAGCAGCCCCTTCTCGAAGATCTGCTTGAGCGACCACCACACGGACTCGACGTACTCCGGGTCCATGGTGCGGTAGGCGGCGTCCAGGTCGACCCAGTACCCCATGCGGCGGGTGAGCTCGGCGAAGGCGTCGGTGTGCCGGGTGACGGACTCGCGGCACTTCGCGTTGAACTCCGCGATGCCGTAAGCCTCGATATCCGGCTTGCCGCTGAAGCCGAGCTCCTTCTCGACGGC
The DNA here is from genome assembly GCF_054783955.1 of Streptomyces mayteni. Classification (NCBI taxonomy): domain Bacteria; kingdom Bacillati; phylum Actinomycetota; class Actinomycetes; order Kitasatosporales; family Streptomycetaceae; genus Streptomyces; species Streptomyces mayteni. The sequence goes on from NZ_BAAGPR010000002.1 coordinate 11,741, forward strand.
CAGCTCGACCGGGAGGCCGTGGCAGTCCCAGCCGGCCTTGCGGACGACGTGGTAGCCGCGCATGGTGCGGAAGCGCGGGAACACGTCCTTGAAGACCCGGGCCTCGATGTGGTGGGCGCCCGGCATGCCGTTGGCGGTCGGCGGGCCCTCGTAGAACACCCACTCGGGGCGCCCCTCCGACAGTTCGAGGCTACGGGCGAAGGTCTTGTTCTGCTGCCACAGCTCGAGCACCCCGTGCTCCAGTTGTGGCAGTTCGACCTGGGCCGGTACGTGGCGGTACTGCGTCATCGGTCGTCCTCCGGCGGACACACACTCTGCGTTCTCCGTCGGAGGGACGAGAGCACGCTCCCGCGGTACCACCCTCCTTGACCGGGGGCCGCCTGGCTCGGCGGCGCCCTCGGCCCACTCATTGGGCCGCGACTGCCGGATCTACTCACCGCGCCCGGCCTCGACCGGTGGGCTTTCCGCCGACGGCTCGGGGGTGATCTTCACGCCGCGCGGACCCCTGGGCTCACACCGTCCCCAGGTCGCTCAAGGCCGCCGCCGACGCTACTCGTCCCCGTCAACGCCTGTCGCTCCGGCCAGTGTACGGGGCGCCGCGGGACCGCGACGACCGGTTAAGCCCGGGGCCGGGCGGGGCACAACGGATGGAGACCGGCGCGCCCTTGTTGCCGCGCGCCCGGAGTCGATTTATCGTTCCGGTCACGATTCGCGAGCAAGATCACACTATGTGAAGGGGCCGCCGCCATGGTGGCAGCGAAGAAGACCACACAGCAGGCGACGGCGGAGAGCGACGAGCGGCCGCCGGCGGCGGCGAAGAAGGCCGCGGATGGCGGGCGGGCGGCCAAGAAGGCCGCCGCGAAGGCCGCGCCGGCCGCGCCGCCGGCCGGCGAGGAAGGCGCGACCGGGACCACCAGCAAGCGCACCACGACCAGCAGGCGCACGACGGCCGGGAAGACGGGAGCCAAGAAGGTGGCAGGGAAGAAGAGCACCACGAAGGAGACCGTCATGGACACGGTGGACAAGGAGAACGCGGTGCCCTCGGCCCGCGCCTCGGCCGCCACCGGCCCCGGCGATCTCGCGGTGCGCACCGGCGAGGACCCCTGGACCCGGGAGGAGGTCGCCGAGGCCCGTGGCGAGCTGGTCGCCGAGGCGGACCGGCTGCGCGCCGAGATCGCCGACGCCGAGGCCTCGCTGGCCGGCCTGATGCGCGACTCGGGGGACGGCGCCGGCGACGACCAGGCGGACACCGGCACCAAGAACGTCACCCGCGAGCACGAGATGGCGCTGGCCACCAACGCCCGCGAGATGCTCTACCAGACCGAGCGGGCGCTGCAGCGGATCGACGCCGGCACCTACGGCCTGTGCGAGAACTGCGGCAAGCCGATCGGCAAGGCCAGGATGCAGGCGTTCCCGCGGGCCACGCTGTGCGTCGACTGCAAGCAGCGGCAGGAGCGGCGCTTCTAGGCCGTCCGCATCGTCCGCGGACCGTCCGCGGATCTCCCGCCGGTGCTTCGCCGGATCAGCTCAGGCTGCCGTTTGTCGCACTGGAGTGTCGTACCCTCAATCCCGTGAGCGAGGCGGAGCGGATCATCGAGACACCGGACGAGCACTCCACGGCCGAAGAGGCGGACAAACCGGATGAAACCGGCGAAGTGCGGCCCGCCGAGGAGAGCGACGACGAGGCCCCGGCGGCCCGGGGCAAGCGGCGGATCGGCGTGGTCGCCAGCGTGGCCGCCTTCGCCTACCTCCTCGACCTGATCACCAAGACCCTCGTCGTCGAGTTCCTGGAGAACCCGACGCCGCCCAAGAGCATCGACGTGATCGGCGAGTGGCTGCGCTTCGACGTGGTCCGCAACGCCGGCGCCGCCTTCGGCATCGGCTCCGCCTTCACCATCGTCTTCACCTGCATCGCGGCCGCCGTCATCGTGGTGATCATCCGGCTCGCCAGCCGGCTCTACAGCACCCCCTGGGCGATCGCCCTCGGCCTGCTGCTCGGCGGCGCGCTCGGCAACCTCACCGACCGGATCTTCCGCGCGCCCGGCGTGCTCCAAGGGCACGTGGTCGACTTCATCGCGCCCCAGAACTTCGCGGTGTTCAACCTCGCCGACTCCGCGATCGTCTGCGGCGGCATCCTGATCGTGCTGCTCTCCTTCCGGGGCCTCGATCCGGACGGCACCGTGCACCGGGACTGACCCTCCGTCCGGCATACTCGATCAGGTGAGCACGCTTCCCGCACCTCCCGAGCAGACCCCAGAGATCCGCGTACTGCCCGTACCCGAGGGCCTTGAGGGGGAGCGCGTCGACGCCGCTCTCGCCCGCATGCTGGGCTTCTCCAGGACCAAGGCGGCCGAGCTGGCCGCCGCAGGCAAGGTCACCGTCGACGGCGCCGCGGTCGGCAAGTCGGAGCGGGTCACCGGCGGTTCCTGGCTCGAGGTCGAGATGCCCCCGCCGCCCGCCCCCGTGCGGGTGGTGGCCGAGCCGGTCCCCGGCATGGTGATCGTCCACGACGACGAGGACCTGGTGGTCGTCGACAAGCCCGTCGGCGTCGCCGCCCACCCCAGCCCCGGCTGGACCGGCACCACCGTGATCGGCGGCCTGGCCGCCGCCGGCTACCGCATCGCCACCTCGGGCGCCGCCGAGCGGCAGGGCATCGTGCACCGCCTCGACGTCGGCACCTCCGGCCTGATGGCGGTCGCCAAGTCGGAGCGCGCCTACTCACTGCTCAAGCAGCAGTTCCGCGAGCGGACGGTCGACAAGCGCTACCACGCGCTCGTCCAGGGCCACCCCGATCCGCTCAGCGGCACCATCGACGCGCCGATCGGCCGGCACCCGCAGCACGACTACAAGTGGGCCGTCACCGCCGAGGGCAAGCCGTCCGTCACCCACTACGACCTGGTCGAGGCGCTCCGCGCCGCCAGCCTGCTCGACATCAAGCTGGAGACCGGCCGCACCCACCAGATCCGGGTGCACATGGCCGCCCACCGCCACCCCTGCGTCGGCGACCTCACCTACGGCGCCGATCCCACGCTGGCCAGCCGGCTCAAGCTCAACCGGCAGTGGCTGCACGCGATGCGGCTCGGCTTCACCCACCCCGCCGACGGCAGCTGGGTCGAGTTCAGCAGCGACTACCCGGAGGACCTGCGGTTCGCGCTCGAGGCACTGCGGGCCGAGAGCGCCTAGCGGCGGGGAAGGCGCGGCGTCATGGGCCAGCTCACCCTGCTCTTCGTGCTGGGGCTCGGCGCCGTGCTGACCGTGCCGCTCGGCGACCGGTTCGCCGTCCCGCCGCCGATCCTGATGACCCTGCTCGGCGGGGTGCTCGCCGTCCTCCCCTGGGTGCCGAACGTCGACATCCCGCCCGAGCTGATCCTGCCGCTGGTGCTGCCCCCACTGCTCTACGCGGCGGCCCAGCGCACCTCCTGGCGGCAGTTCCTCGGCAACATCAGGCCCATCCTGCTGCTCGCCGTCGCCCTGGTCTTCGTGACCACCGCCGCCGTGGCCGTGGTGGCCCAGCTGGTGATCCCCGGGCTGCCGCTCGCCCCCGCCATCGCGCTCGGCGCCCTCGTCGCGCCGCCCGACCCGGTCGCCGCCACGGCGGTCGCCGGCCGGATCGGGCTGCCCCGCCGGATGGTGTCCATCCTGGAGGGCGAGGGCCTGTTCAACGACGTCACCGCGATCACGCTCTACCACGTCGCGGTCATCGCCGCCGTCGGCGGCTCGTTCTCCGTGCTCGGCGCCGGCGGCGAGCTGCTGCTCTCGGCCGCCGTGGCCGTCGCCGTCGGCCTGGTGCTCGGCTGGGGCACCGCCCGGCTGCTCGACCTGCTGGGCGACGCCACCCTGCGCACCGGGCTCACCCTGCTGGTGCCCTTCGCCGCCTACACCCTGGCCGAGGAGCTGCGCGGCTCGGGGGTGCTCGCCGTCCTGGTGGCCGCGCTCTTCCTCGCCGAGTGGGCCGCCGACCCGGACGACGTGTCGGGCCGGCTGACCGGCCGCAGCTTCTGGGCCGTGATCGACACCCTGGTCACCGGCATCGCCTTCGGCCTGATCGGCCTCGAGCTCAGCGTGGTCCTCGGCACCGTCACCGAACGCTGGAGCCAGCTGCTGCCCGCCGCCGCGCTCGTCCTCGCCACGCTGCTCGTCGTCCGCCTGCTCTGGCTGCTGCCCGCCGCCTGGCTCGCCAAGCGGCTGCACAGGCGCGCCGACTACGCCGAGGAGATCCCGCTCAGCTGGCGGGAGACGGTGATCATCTGGTGGGCCGGGATCCGCGGCGTGGTCACCGTGGCCCTGGTGATCGCCCTCCCCTTCACCGTGGACGACGGCGGCGCCTTCCCCGAGCGGGACGCCATCGTCTTCGTCGCCTTCGCCGCCGTCATCGGCACCCTGCTGATCCAGGGGCTCAGCCTGCCCTGGCTGGCCCGCCTGCTCGGCGTCGAGGCCGACACCGCGGCCGAGGAGCGCCTGGAGCACGAGCTGGCGCTGCGCGCCGCCAAGGCGGCCAAGCGGCGGCTGCGGGAGATCGAGGCGCGCCCCGGGGTACCGGAGGAGCTGATCGACGCGCTGTCCAAGCGGGTCTACGACCTCGGCTCCCGGATCTCCCCCCGGGTGGCCGAGGAGGAGCGCAAGGAGAACGTGCGGGCCCGCGTCCAGCGGCTGCGGGAGCTGCACGACCTCTACGGGGAGCTGCTCTCCGCGGCCAGGACCGAGGTGCTGGACGCGCGCCGCGAGCCGGGCGCCGACCCCGAGGTGGTGGACCGGGTGCTGCGCGAACTCGACCAGCGCAGCCTCCCGCACCACGGGACGTAGGCCCGGGCCTGCTCAGGCTCGGGCCTACGGGTGCGGCGCGGTCCGTTGCGGTTCGGCGGCGCCCCGCAGGGGCGCGACCAGCCGCGACGGCGCCGCGGACGAGAAACGGCCGGCCGCGGCACCTCCCGGCGGAGCGCCTCGTCAGTCGGTCGTCGGCGGCAGCGCGGCCGGGCCCGTGTTGACGCGCGGCAGCGCGTAGGGGTGGTTGTCGCGCAGCCAGGCCACCAGCTCCTCGCGGACCGCGCACCGCACCGACCAGGCGTCGCTCGCGTTCGCCGCCGACATCGCGGCCCTGACCTCGATGGTGGTCGGCGTGGTGTCGGTGACCACGAGCCCCCAGTGCCGGCCGTCCCAGTCCTCGCGGCTCTCCAGGAACTCCCCGAGGTGCTTGCGCAGTTCGGACACCGGCGTGGTGTGGTCGAGGTGGAGGAAGACGGTGCCGGTGATCTCGCTGCCGCCGCGCGACCAGTTCTCGTAGGGGCGGCTGTTGAAGTACGACACCGGCATCGTCAGCCGCCGGTCGTCCCATATCCGGACGGTGAGGAAGGCCAGCGACATCTCCTCCACCGTGCCCCACTCGCCGTCCACCACCACGGTGTCGCCGATCTTCACCGAGTCGCCGAAGGCGATCTGGAGGCCGGCGAACAGGTTGCTCAGCATCGCCTGGGCCGCGACACCGGCGATGATGCCGATGACGCCGGCCGACGCCAGCATCGAGGTGCCGAGCGCCCGCAGGTCGGGGAAGAGCAGCAGGATGGTGACCGCCGCCGCGACCACGGCGAGCACCGAGGTGACCACCCGCCGCAGCATCGTCAGCTGGGTTCTGAACTGCCGCACCCTGGCCAGGTCGTGGGTGCGCTCCTCGTAGCGCACCAGGTAGTTCTCGGCGACCGCGCCCGCCGCCCGGATCGTCAGCCAGGCCGTGGAGGCGATCGCCACCAGGGCCAACAGGCTGCGGATCACGTCGTTGCGCCGCAGTTCCAGGTCGAACAGGTCGTAGGCGACCATCGTGCCCACCGTGGCCAGCAGCACCTGCAGCGGCAGCTGGCAGCGGCGCAGCAGTCTCCACAGCCGGGTGTCCGGGTGCCTGGCGTCGGCCGCGCACAACGCCCGATCGATCAGCCAGCCCAGGGCCACGGTCAACGTGATGGTGCCGCCTATCGCGAGCAACGGCCGCAACACATCGTGCATCGGCGCTCTCAGCTCCTCTTCCCGCTCTGCCCTCGGGGCGTTTCGTCAGTTCCACCTGGGAGGATGGCGCCCCGACCCATAGCTATCACCCGAGGGGATTTCGGACCGTGACCGATATCATGCTTTTTCATTCCGTCCTCGGGCTACACCCCACCGTCGGGGAGACCGCGGATCGGCTCAGGTCCGCAGGGCACCGGGTGTTCACCCCCGACCTGTTCGACGGCCGCACCCCGGAGTCGGTGGAGGCCGGCGTCGAACTCAAGGACGAGATCGGGCAGGACGAGATCCTGCGCCGGGCCATCGCCGCCGCCGCCCCGCACTCCGACGCCGGCCTGGTCTACGCCGGCTTCTCGCTCGGCGCCTGGCTGGCCCAGACCATCGCGTTCGGCGACGAGAAGGCCCGCGGCCTGCTGTTGCTGCACGGCACCGGCGAGGTGCCGGACGACGCGTCCGTCGACGACCTGCCGACGCAGCTGCACGTCGCCGACCCGGACGCGCACGAGCCGCACGACTGGCAGACCGTCTGGTACCTGCGGATGCGCGAGGCGGGCGCCGACGTCGAGGTCTTCCGCTACCCGGGCGCCGGCCACCTCTACACCCACCGGGGGACGCCGGACCACGACGCGGAGGCCGCCGAGCGGACCTGGCGGGTGGCCGAGGACTTCCTGCGCGGGCCGCTGCGCGGGGCTTGAGCGGATGCCGGGTCCTCCGGAACCGGGTCGCCGCCGTTCACGCGCCGGGAGCCTCCGGATCACTCGCGGCCGCCGGCCGCTGCGGCGTCGAGCACGTTCGAGGGCATCGCCGGCCTGAGCTGTCGTTCTCTCAGTCCCGCTCGCAGCGGCCACTCCCACCGTCCCTGGGCTGGCAGATGTAGACGCTGTCGGCCGGGTCGTCGCTGAGGTAGCGGCCCATGCACTGGTTGGCGGTGGTGCGGCCGCGGTCGGCGCAGAACGCGAGGGCTTCGCGGCCGTCGGCGAACGGCCCGGGCGCGTAGATGACCCAGTAGCCGGGGTTGAGCGAGGCGAAGTCGTCGCTCAGCACCACCTCGGCCTCGGGCACGCCCTCGGCGCGGACGGCGGCCAGCCGCTCGTCACGCACCTCGGGGCCGCTGGCGACCGGCTCCGAGAACAGCTGCGCCATCCAGAAGCCGTCGCCTTCGGCCGGGGCGTCATCGGTGGGGTCGGGCTCGGCCGGTTCGTCGGGCGTGGGCGCGTCGGTCGGTTCCTCGGCCGTCTCGTCCGGGGCGGGCGACGACGTCTCGGGGGTGGCGGGGGAGGGGGGCACCGGCCGGGCCCCCGGGTCGGGGGGGGGGGGGGGGTCGGTGGTGGCCGTCGGCTCGGGGGTGGGCGTCGGCTCCGGGCTCGCCTCCGCGTCCGCGCCGCCGCGGAGCAGCAGGGCCGCGACGAGGCCGCCGGCGAGCAGCACCGCGCCGGCGGTGAGCCCGGCGACCAGCGCCGTCCGCGACCGGCTGGTCGGGGACGCCTCGGTCCGCGCCGGCTCGGGCGGCCGGGGCGGCAGCAGCGGGGCCGGCCGGGTCTCGGGGGCCGCCGGCTGCCAGCTGGGGAGCGCGGCGGCCTGCTGGGCGGCCATGGCCAGCATGGCGTCCAGGTGGGCGGCGGTCGGCCGGGCCGCCGGGTCCTTCACCAGCAGCGTGCTGAGCACGTCGCCCAGCGGTCCTGAGCGCACCGGCGGCGGCACCGGGTCCTCCAGCACCGCGGCGAGGGTGTTGACGGTCGTGCTGCGGCGCAGCGGGCTGACGCCCTCGGCCAGCAGGTAGAGGGTGATGCCGAGCGACCACAGGTCTGCCGCGGGGTGGTCGGGGGCGCCGCGCAGCCGCTCGGGCGAGATGAACTCGGGGGAGCCGACGATGGAGCCGGTCATGGTGAGCGAGGTGCCGTCCGCCACCGCCGCGATGCCGAAGTCGGTGAGCACGGCCGCGCCGTCCTCGCGTAGCAGCACGTTGGCCGGCTTCACGTCCCGGTGGTGGATGCCGGCCTCGTGGGCCGCGCGCAGCGCCGCCAGCACGTCGCGGCCGTAGCGGATCACCTCGACCCAGGGCAGCGGCCCCTTGCCGACCTTGGACTGCAGGGTGTCGCCCGGCAGCAGCTCCATCACCAGCCAGGGGTGCGGCTCCAGGTCCACGATGTGGTAGATCCGCACCACGTTGGGGTGGTTGAGCCTGGCCAGCGCGCGGGCCTCGCGCAGCACCCGCTCCCTGAGCATGGCCTCGGTGGCCGGCGTCGCGTCCTCCGGCGGCCGCACCTCCTTGAGCGCCACCTCCCGGTGCAACGCCAGGTCCATGGCCCGCCACACCGCGCCCATGCCGCCGCGGCCGAGCCGCTCGCGCAGCTCGAAGCGGGCGTCGATCACCTGTCCCGGTTCTCCCCCTGGCATGGGCAGAAGCGTAAGGGCAGCCAACGGGCGGGCGGAAACCCGGTGTTCCAGGCCCTGTCCCGCTGATCCGGCCGGCGGTCGGGCGTCGCGGCCCGCCCGCCGGCCCTGACCCGCGGGTCACTCGGTGCTGTTGGCCTCCACCATGGCGGTGAAGTCCTCCGGCGTCTGCGGGGTGTCGACCACCGTGCCGTTGAACTTCAGGGTGGGGGTGCCGGTGACGTCCTCGTCGGCGTTGAACTTGTCGGACATCCGCAGCGCCCAGACCGCGAAGGTGCTGTTCTCCACCGCGTCCTCGAACTGCTGGCTGTCCTGGAGCTCGGGTACCGACTGGGCTATCTCCAGCAGGTGGTCGTCGTCCGCGAAGTCGTCCGACGACTCCTCAGGGTGGAACTCGGCCGAGTAGAGCGCGTCGTGGTAGGCCATGAACGCCTCGGGGCTGACGTCGAGCGCCGCGCCCAGCGCGTTGAGGGCGTTCCGCGAGCCGCTGCCGGTCAGCCGGTCGTCGAGGAAGGTACCGAAGACGTACTCGACGTTGTAGCTGCCGTCGTCCACGCCCTGCCGGACCGTTTCGCCGGTGCCCTGCTCGAACGCGGCGCACGCCGGGCAGCGCGCGTCCTCGTAGAGGGTGAGGGTGTTGGCGGCGTTCTCGTCGCCGACCCGGACGGTGAGGCCGTCCTCGCCCGTGGTGTTGGCGGGCGCGGCGGTCGCGAACTCGGCGTCCGCGCCGTCCGTGCCGTCGTCGAGCTGGGCGCGCACGGCGCCCCAGTCGGTGTTGTCGCCGCCGCCGCCCATGTTGGCGACGGCCACGCCGACGCCGCCCGCGACGCCGAGGATGGCGACGGCCGCGCCGCCGACGGCCAGCCGTCGGCGCAGCCTGCCGCGCCGCTCCTCGCGCTCGCGTTCTGCCCGCAGCCGTTCCCTGGCCGCTCGCTTGGCCTCGGCGGAATTGCGCTTGCTCATGATGGGGTTGTCTCCGTGTGTGTCGGGTGATCGGGATCGCCTGTCGCCTGCGACGCGGTCGCGCGCGGCGGCGTGATCACACCGGCGCGTACCGCGGGGCGGCCGGCGGGCCGCGACGGAGCACGGAGTGGGCGAGCACCGGCAGCGCCGGGGCGGCGCGGTCGGTCCTGAAGGACCTGGGGAGCGGGCGGCGGGCCGGCCGCCAGAGCACGACGGCGGCCACCGCGAGCAGCAGCGGCCGGAAGGTGGCCGCCACGGCCGCGCGCGCCAGCCTGGCCAGCGCGGCCTCGCCGCCGGCCAGCCAGTCGGCGGCCAGCAGGCCCACCGCCACCTGGGCGGCGAGCAGCAGCCAGGGGCTGGCGGTCAGCGGCCCCTCGCCGCCGGCCGTCAGCCGGGCCAGCGGGGCGCCGAGGTCGCCGCCCGCGCAGACGAGGTCGAGGCCAAGCAGCCGCAGCGGCCCGGTGATCGGGCCGCCGCTCGGGCCGTAGCAGGTGGCCTGCCCGGTGGTGAAGAGGGTGTCGGCCGCCAGGTGCAGCGGCACCAGCAGCCCGGCGATGGGCCAGAAGCCGCGCTCACGGTCGCCGGCGAGCAGCAGCGCGACGGCGAAGACCGCGGCCGCGACCACCGCCACGGTGGGCAGCGGCAGGGGCGCGCCGGACAGCAGCACATGGGCCCCGGTGGCGAGCGTGACACAGAGCGCGGCGAACACCGCCGCGCGCAGCACGCGTATCCAGGATGCCGATATGCCCATCGAGCCGAGTGTGCCATGACGCCGGCCGCCGGCGGAACGGGCCACCGGTCGGGAGGAGGAAACGGTCGTCCCCACCGGCGGCGCGTGCACGCGTGCAGGGGATTTCCCACCGTCTTCCTGACCTTGGACGATGCCCGGTGCACTGCCTCTGACCTGGAGAAACGCCGGCCCGGGCGGGTGGCTCCCGAGGGCGGGCGAGGGGGCGTCGTGGGGGTAGGGTCGAAGGTCCCCCGACCCTGCTGCGGAAGGCGCGTGGAGTGACGAAGCCGTTCACACACCTGCATGTTCACACCCAGTACTCGCTGCTGGACGGTGCGGCACGGCTGAAGGACATGTTCAAGGCCTGTAACGACATGGGCATGTCGCATATCGCCGTCACGGACCACGGGAACCTGCACGGCGCGTACGACTTCTACCAGCAGGCCACGGGGGCCGGGATCACGCCGATCATCGGGATCGAGGCGTATGTCGCGCCGGAGTCCCGCCGGCACAAGCGCCGTGTGCAGTGGGGCCAGCCGCACCAGAAGCGGGACGACGTCTCCGGCTCCGGCGGTTACACCCACAAGACGATCTGGGCCACCAACAAGACGGGGCTGCACAACCTGTTCCGGCTCTCCTCGGACGCCTACACCGAGGGCTTCTTCGTCAAGTGGCCCCGGATGGACCGGGAGACCATCGCCGCGCACGCCGAGGGGCTGATCGCCTCCACCGGCTGTCCCTCGGGCGAGGTGCAGACCCGGCTGCGGCTCGGTCAGCCGGAGGAGGCGTTGAAGGCCGCCTCCGACTACCGCGACATGTTCGGCAAGGACCGGTACTTCCTGGAGCTGATGGACCACGGCCTCGACATCGAGACCCGGGTCAGGGACGGCCTGTTGGAGATCGGTCGGAAGCTCGGCATCCCGCCGATCGTCACCAACGACTCGCACTACACCTACGAGCACGAGTCGAGCGCGCACGACGCGCTGCTCTGCGTGCAGACCGGCAAGAACCTCTCCGACCCGGACCGCTTCCGGTTCGACGGCAGCGGCTACTACCTGAAGTCGGCCGAGGAGATGTACGCCATCGACTCCTCCGACGCCTGGCAGCAGGGCTGCGCCAACACCATGCTGGTCGCCCAACAGGTCGACACCAGCGACTGGTTCAAGCCCCGCGACCTGATGCCGCGCTTCGACGTGCCCGACGGGCACACCGAGGTCTCCTGGTTCCGCGAGGAGGTGGCGCGGGGCATGGCCCGCCGCTACCCGGGTGGGGTTCCCGAGGACCGGCAGAAGCAGGCCGAGTACGAGATGGACATCATCATCCAGATGGGGTTCCCCGGCTACTTCCTGGTGGTCGCGGACTTCATCATGTGGGCGAAGGCCCAGGGCATCGCGGTCGGCCCAGGGCGCGGCTCGGCCGCCGGCTCGATCGTGTCCTACGCGATGGGCATCACGGACCTCGACCCCCTGGAACACGGGCTGATCTTCGAGCGGTTCCTCAACCCCGAGCGCGTCTCCATGCCCGACGTCGACATCGACTTCGACGAGCGTAGGCGCGGCGAGGTCATCCGGTACGTCACCGAGAAGTACGGCGCGGACAAGGTGTCCATGATCGGCACCTACGGCACCATCAAGGCCAAGGCCGCCATCAAGGACACCTCGCGCGTGCTGGGCTACCCGTACGCGATGGGCGACCGGATCACCAAGGCCATGCCCGCCGACGTGCTCGGCAAGGGCATCCCGCTCTCCGGCATCACCGACAAGTCGCACCCGCGCTACAGCGAGGCGGGCGAGGTCCGGTCGATGTACGAGAACGAGCCGGACGTCAAGAAGGTGATCGACACCGCGCGCGGCCTGGAGGGCCTGGTCCGGCAGATGGGCATGCACGCGGCCGGCGTGATCATGTCCAGCGAGACGCTGGTCGACCACGTGCCGCTCTTCGCGCCGAAGAACGACGGCGTCGTCGTCACCCAGTGGGACTACCCCACCTGTGAGTCGCTCGGCCTGCTGAAGATGGACTTCCTCGGCCTGCGCAACCTCACGATCATGGACGACGCGGTCAAGCTGATCAAGAAGAACAAGGGCATCGACATCAAGTTGCTCGACCTGACGCTCGACGATCCCAAGACCTTCGAACTCCTCGGCCGCGGCGACACGTTGGGCGTCTTCCAGTTCGACGGCGGCCCCATGCGCTCCCTGCTGCGCATGATGAAGCCCACCAACTTCGAGGACATCTCCGCCGTCGGCGCCCTGTACCGGCCTGGCCCGATGGGCATGAACAGCCACATCAACTACGCGCTGCGGAAGAACGGCCAGCAGGAGATCACCCCGATCCACCCGGAGCTCGAGGATCCGCTGAAGGAGGTCCTGGACGTCACCTACGGCCTCATCGTGTACCAGGAGCAGGTGCAGAAGGCAGCCCAGGTGCTCGCCGGCTACTCGCTCGGCCAGGCCGACCTGCTCCGCCGCGCCATGGGCAAGAAGAAGAAGGAGATCCTGGACAAGGAGTTCGTCCCCTTCCAGGCCGGCATGCGCGAGCGGAAGTACTCCGACGGCGCGATCCAGGCCGTGTGGGACGTCCTGGTGCCGTTCTCCGGCTACGCGTTCAACAAGGCGCATTCCTCGGCATATGGCCTTGTCACCTACTGGACGGCATATCTCAAGGCCAATTACCCCGCCGAGTACATGGCCGGTCTGCTCACCTCGGTGCGCGACGACAAGGACAAGATGGCGATCTATCTCAACGAGTGTCGCCGCATGGGGATCAAGGTACTGCCGCCGGACGTCAACGAGTCCGAGGCGTTCTTCACGCCGCGCGGCGACGAAACGATCGTCTTCGGCCTCACCGCGGTGCGAAATGTCGGCCAGAACGTGGTGGACTCCGTGGTCGCCACCCGGAAGAGCAAGGGGAAGTACGGTTCCTTTCCCGACTTCCTTGACAAGGTCGATGCCGTGGTCTGCAACAAGCGCACCGTGGAATCGCTGATCAAGGCCGGCGCCTACGACGCTCTGAACCACACCAGGAAGGGCCTGACCGCACACTTCGAGACCATGATCGACAACGTGGTCCAGGTGAAGCGCAAGGAGGCCGAGGGCCAGTTCGACCTGTTCGGCGGCATGAGCGACGACAGCGCCGACGACGGTCCGGGATTCGGCCTCGACGTGGTCTTCTCCGAGGAGGAGTGGGAGAAGACCTATCTCCTCGCCCAGGAGCGGGAGATGCTGGGGCTCTACGTCTCCGACCACCCGCTGTTCGGCATCGAGCACGTGCTTGACGAGAAGGCGGACGCGGCGATCTCCGCGCTCAACGGCGGCGACTACCCGGACGGGGCGGTGGTCACCATCGGCGGGATCATCTCGGGTCTACAGCGGAAGATGACCAAGCAGGGCAACCCCTGGGCCATCGCCACCGTCGAGGACCTCGGCGGCTCGCTCGACTGCATGTTCTTCCCCGCCAGCTACCAGCTCGTCTCCACCCAACTCGTCGAGGACGCCGTCGTCTTCGTCAAGGGCCGCCTCGACAAGCGCGAGGACGTCCCGCGCCTGATGGCCATGGAACTCCAGGTCCCCGACCTCTCCGAGGCGTCCGCCGACTCGCTGGTCACCATCACCATCCCCGCCGTGAAGGTCACGCCGCCGCTGGTGGCCAGGCTCGGCGAGGTGCTCGGCCAGCACCGCGGCCCCGCCGAGGTGCGGGTCAAACTCCAGAGCGCCCGGGGCACGACCGTGCTCCGGCTCGACCGCCACCGGGTACAGGCGGATCCGGCGCTCTTCGGCGATCTCAAAGCACTCCTGGGGCCGACCTGCTTGGCGGGATAATGGCGTGCGTTTTACCTTAACGGGGCATTCCCGGGTCTACCTTCGGTGATGAGCGAATCTCCGTTAGGGGGTGGGCCGAGTGGATGCCCGAATGATAGAGAAGGCCGTTTTCCTGGTGCGAGAAGCGCATGCTTCTCGGGAGACGGCCGTGCACGCCCTGCTGGAATACTTCCCTGGTTCCGCATTCGAGGACCGACTTCGGTGCGTGCACGAGGCATGGGACATCGTGCACTGCGGCGCACCGCCCGTCCCCGCCTATTCGGCTCGTTCGGAGGTCTCCGACGCCCGCTATTTCGCGGCGGCGCACGAGCGGCACGCCTTCACGGATTAGTCGCGAGGCGTCGGGCACCATCACGGATTAACCGAGGCGCGGCCGCGGCGGCGGCTCGCGTACCGGAGGGCGCATCCCCCGAGTCGGGGGGTGCGCCCTCGCTCGTTCACCGGCACGCCGCGCGGCGGCGTCAGTCGCGGCCGAACCCTCAGTTGTGGCCGAACTTCTTCTCGCGCTTGCGGATCTTCGGCTGGTCCGTCGTCGAGTCCGACGCCGACGGGCCCTGCCCGGAACCCGATCCGGAGCTCGACCGCTCCGGTCGCCGGGCGTCCTGCTGCTGCCGCCGGTCGCGGTTCTTGTTCTTGGCCATGAGCGCCTCCAGGCTGGGACAGACGGAAACGTCGGTGGGACCGCGGACCCGCGACCAGATTCGCACGGCGCACCATACTTCGCATTCCGGACGGGGTCTCCGACGGATTCGCCACGCCGAAGATCGAGTTGGCGCAGATAACGACGGTCCTGTCGGGCAGACTCAAGGCGGGCAGACTGAAGAAGACACTTCTGTGAACGTGTCGGTGAGCGAGGTGCAACGTGGACCGCTGCGTCGTTCTGGTAGATGCCGGGTATCTGCTGGGCGCCGCCGCCAGCCTGCTCGCGGGCGAACCGGCCCGCCCACGCATCGCCGTCGACCACGCCGCCCTGATCCAGGCGCTCCGCGAGCGTGCGGAGGCCGACACGGGCCGTGAGCTGCTGCGGATCTACTGGTTCGACGGCGCCCCCGACCGGGTGCCCCAGCCCGAGCACCGCAGGCTCCGGGTGATGCCCCGCGTCACCGTCCGCCTCGGTGCCCTCACCCGCAGCGACGGCCGTTGGGCGCAGAAGGGCGTCGACGCCGCCATGCACGCCGAACTCACCGAGCTGGCCCGCAACCGCGCCTGCGCCGACATCGTCCTCGTCACCGGCGACGGCGACCTGCTGCCCGGGCTGATGTCCGCCAAGGAGCACGGCGTCGCCGTCCACCTGTGGGCCGTCCAGGCCGCCGACGGCGACTACAACCAGTCGGAGGACCTGGTCGCCGAGGCCGACGAGCGCCGGGTCCTGGACCGCGCCTGGATCACCCGCGCCGTCCGCGTCAACGACGCGCCCACCGTCGACACCGCGCACCACGCCCCCCGGCCCGAGATCGCCGCCATCCTCGCCGCCCCGCTGCCGGAGGGCGCGGGCCAGGCCGGCGAGCCGTCCCGGCGGCCCAGGGTGGTCGCCGCCAAGAACGGCACGGCCCCCGCCGAGGGCGACGAGGACTGTCCGCCCGCCCAGCGCGAGCCCGTCACCGCCCCGGGGCCCGGCGGCAAGGCCGTCCCCACCCCCAAGGACCTCGCCTCCCTCGGCCGCCCGCTCCCCACCCCGCCGCCCGGCGGCGCGCCGACCACCGCCACCCTGCGCTGGTCCTCCGACCGCGGCTGGGTCGACCGCGGCTCACCGGACGAGGCCCCCGAGACGGCCGCCCTGCCGATGCTCTCCCAGCTCACCACCGCCGAGCAGCGCTGGGCCGACCGCGAGGAGGACATCACCGCCGTCAGCGGCGACCCCTTCGAGGTCGGCCAGGTCTTCGCCCGCCGCTGGGCCGAGCGGCTGGTCTCGACCGGCCACCTCGACCGGCTCTCCACCGAGTACCCGCGCATCCCGCACCGCATCGACGGCGAACTCCTGCGCTACGCCGCCAGGTTCGGGCTGCTGGCGCACAAGGACGACCAGATCGACGAGCAGGACAGGTACGCGATCCGGGCCGGTTTCTGGCGTGAGGTCGACCTCAGGACGGGCGTCGAACGCGCCTCCTGAGCCGGGGGGCGCGTCCCGCGGATCCACCGCGCCGCGTAGGCTCGTGGACCGTGGCCTCATCTACCGCACGGGCCGAGGCCCGAACCCCCGCACCGCGACGCGCCCCAGCCAAGGCCGCGTTGACCGTGCGCGGACTGGTCAAGACCTACCCGGCCACCCGCTGCGGCCGGCGCCTCAGGCGGGCCGCCAAGGCCGAGCCGCCGCCGGTCGTGGCCAGCGACGGCATCGACCTCGACGTGGCCCGCGGCGAGATCTTCGGCCTGCTCGGCCCCAACGGCGCCGGCAAGACCACCCTGGTTCGGCAGCTCACCGGGCTGCTCCGACCCGACGCCGGCACGGTCACGCTGCTCGGCCACGACCTCCTCCGCCACCCGGGGCACGCCGCCAGGCTGCTCGCCTACCTCGGCCAGGAGTCCACCGCCCTCGACGAGTTGACCGTCTCCCTCGCCGTCGAGACCACCGGCCGGCTCCGCGGCCTCGACACGGCCGCCGCCCGTCGGGAGCGGGACGCCGTGCTCGACGAACTCGACCTCGCGCCGCTCGCCGGCCGCCCGCTGAAGCGGCTCTCCGGCGGCCAGCGGCGGCTCGCCTGCGTGGCCGCCGCGCTCGCCGGCCACCGGCCGGTGCTGGTGCTCGACGAGCCGACCGCCGGCATGGACCCGGTCGCGCGCCGCGCCGTCTGGTCCGCGCTCGACCGCCGCCGCGAGCGGCACGGCACGACGGTGCTGCTCGTCACCCACAACGTCACGGAGGCCGAGACCGTCCTCGACCGGGTCGCGGTCCTCGACGCCGGCCGCGTCATCGCCTGCGACACCCCCGCCGGGCTGCGGGCCCTGGTCGGCACCGAGGTGCGGCTCGAACTCGTCTGGCGCGACGAGCCGCCGCTGCGGATCCCGGCCATCGCGGCGGCCGCGACGGGCGCCGCGACGGGCGCCGCGACGGGCGCCGCCGGCGTCTCGGGGCGGCGCTGGACCCTCCGCCTTCCGCAGGACGACGCGCGGGCGCTGGTCGCCACGCTCACGCAGGGGCCGGCCTTCGCCGCCCTGGAGGACTTCACGCTGACGACGCCGAGCCTGGAGGACGTCTACCTGTCGCTGGGTGGGAGGGGGGAGGGGTTGTTCCGTGCGTGACGCTGCGCGCGGGGCGTGTGGGGGGTTGGTTCTCCCCCGCCCACCCACCCCCTCGGCGCGGCTGCGCCGCGGCCCAGGCCTGCGAGGCCACTTCGTGGCCGGCCTGCGGCCTCGCCGGCCGCAGGCCGGCGGCGCCATCCGCCTGCGCGGAGCGCCCGGCCGGCCGGGCCGATGGCCCTGGCCCGGTGGCTGCTCCGGCGTGGCCGGCCGCAGGCCGGCAGTGTGGTTCGCCGCAAAGCCGCGCTGGAAAGGGCGGGTGGGTGGGGGAGAACCCCTGCGCCCCGGTTTCCCGCGGCTGCGCCGGCGTGGCCGGCGGCGCGATCCGCTTGCGCGGAGCGCCCGGCCGGTCGGGCCGGTGGCTCCGGCCCGGCGCTGCTCCGGCGTGGCCGGCCGCAGGCCGGCAGTGTGGTTCGGCGCGAAGCGGCGCTGGTGGGCGCGGAGCGCCGGGCCGGTCGGCTCGGTGGTTGCACGGCTGCGCCGGCGCGGGGCGCCCGGCCGCAGGCCGGCGGTGCTGGGGCACCCGCAGGGTGCTGGAAAGGGCGGGTGGGTGGGGGAGAACCTTCGCACCCGAGTCCCCCGCGGCCGCGCAGCGGCCCGGCCGGCCGCAGGCGGGCAGTGCGCTCCGCTCAGCTGGTCGGGCCGGTGGCCCCGGCCGGAGGCCGGCGGTGCGGTTCGCCCGCGAAGCGCTCAGCTGGTCGGCGCGGGGCGCCCGGCCGCAGGCCGGCGGTGCTGGAAGGGGTGGGGGAAAGCCCGTCGGCCGCAGGCCGGGGGCGGGCAGCCGCCCGTGGGAAGAGGGAACCGTGACGTGTGGATGGAGGTTCGTTGATGGTCGGTGGTGGTGAGGCCGCCGTCGCGTTGGCGCCGCGGGTCGCGGTGTGGGGGGCGTTGGGGGCCGTGTACCGGGCGCAGTTGTCGCGGGCGCGGGTGGCGCGGATTCCGTTGTTGTTCGTGGCGACGTTCCAGTCCGTCGGGATCATGGTCCTGATGCGCGGCGTCGTCGACGGCGGCGGGGACGAGGCGCGGGCCGTAGTCGCGGGGTCGGCCGTGCTCGTCGTGGCCTTCGTGGCGCTCAACCTGCTCGCCCAGTACTTCGGGCACCTCAGGGCCGCAGGCGGGCTCGACCACTACGCCACGCTGCCGGTGCCGGGCGCCGCCGTCGCGCTGGGGACGGCCGCCGCGTACGCGTCGTTCACCGTGCCGGGGGTCCTCGTGACCGCCGTCGTCGGGGCCCTGCTCTACCAGCTGCCGCTCGGCGGCCTCTGGGTGGCGTTGGCCGTCGTGCCGCTGGCCGGGGCCGCGCTCGCCGGGCTCGGGGCCGCGCTCGGGCTGCTCGCGCCCCGGGCCGAGCTGGCGACGCTCTGCGGCCAGCTCGGCATGTCCGCGGCGCTGCTGCTCGGCGTGCTGCCCGAGGCCCGGCTGCCGGAGCCGGCCCGCTGGCTGCGGGAGCTGCTGCCGTCCAGCTACGGCGTGGACGCGCTGGCCGCCGCGCTCGGGCCGCGTCCCGACTGGGGGTCGGTGGCCGCCAACCTCACCGTCTGCGCCGTCGTCGGCGCCGTCGCGCTCGCGCTCGCGACCTGGGCGTATCGCCGGGCCGCGGTGCGTTGAACCGTTGAACCGCTCAGTCGTTCATAGGGCCGAACGGCCGTCCCGTGGCCCGAACATCCGGCCGGACCTGGCAGGATGACGGGGTGACCGCACCCGAGCCAGCACCGGAACCGCGTCCCGCCGCGCACGTCGGCCACGACCCGTGGGCGGCGCCCCAGCCGGCCGCCCCGGCCGAGCCGGCCGGGCGGCACTGGGGTCGGGAGATACGCCTGGCGCTGCTGGTCGCGCTGCCCGTCGCGGCGCTCGCCGGACCGCTGCTCGGCTTCCTCTGGCTGTGGCGGGCGCCCAGGGTGCCGCTCGTCGCCAGCGGCAACGACGTGATCCTCGCCGACCCCGAGGGCCAGCAGGCCTTCGCCGCGGACGGCACCTTCCTGCTGATCGGGCTCGCCGTCGGCGCCGTCGCGGGGCTGCTCGTCTTCCTGCTGCGCCGCCGCGACGGGGTGGCCTCCGTGCTCGGGCTGGCCGCCGGAGCCCTGGGCGGCTCGTTCGTCGCCTGGCGGATCGGCGTCTGGCTCGGCCCCCAGCAGGACCTGGCGGCCCACGCCCGCGCGGCCGGTTCCGCCGTCTTCGACGCCCCCCTCGACCTCGGCGCCCGCGGCGTGCTGCTGGGCCTGCCGTTCGCCGCGATCGGCGTCCACCTGCTCTGCATGGCCGCCTGGGGCCCGCGCGATCCGCGTCCGGTGCCGACCGAGTTCCCCCGATGGGGTGAAGCGACCGGCGAGGCGACGCACTAGTCGACGCGCTAGTCCCGCGCGATCGCCGCGCTGACCGCCCCGGTCAGCCGCACCAGGTCGGCCGGGGCCAGCTCGATCTCCAGGCCGCGCCGGCCGGCCGACACGAACAGCGACGCGAGGTCGTCGGCCGAGGCGTCCACCGCCGTCCGCAGCCGGCGCCGCTGGCCGAGCGGTGAGATCCCGCCCCGCACATAGCCGGTGGCGCGCTCGGCGGCCGCCGGGTCGGCCATCGCCGCCCGCTTCCCGCCGAGCGCCGCCGCGAGCGCCTTCAGGCCGAGCGAGCGCGACACCGGCACCACCGCCACCACGAGCTCGCCGTCCACCTCGGCGAGCAGCGTCTTGAAGACCCGCTCGGGCGCCACCCCGAGCGCGCGGACCGCCTCCTCGCCGTAGGAGAGCGCGGAGGCCGGGTCGTGCTCGTAGGAGTGCAGCGTGAACGACACGCCCGCCCTGGTCGCGGCCACCGTCGCGGGGGTGCCGCCGGCGCCCTGCTGCTTCTTCCTCCCCATCGCTGGCCTCAGTTCAGGCTCGTCGGCCGGACCGTGAACTCCGCGCCAGGCACCGAGGGCAGCCGCGCGATCACCGACGTCTCCTGCCGCAGGATCCGCAGCTCCTCGGCGAGCCGGGTCGCCGTGTCCTTGGCCTGGAGCAGCCGTTGCTTGTCCGCCGTGTAGAGCATCGTGGCCGCCGCCACCAGGTAGGAGACCACCGAGGGATCCTCCGGCAGCTCCTGCCGCGGCCCGAGCGTCCGCTCGTTGGCGCCGGCCAGCACCTTCTGGTAGCCGCGGAACGCCCGCAGCACCCCCGAGGCCAGCGCGCCCGCGCCCTCGCCGGCGACCTCCTCCAACGGCTCGACCTCGGCCGTCAGGTAAGGCCCGCTCGCGTCCACCGACACCAGCCGGAACCTGGTGGTGCCGGTGGCCAGCACCTCGAAGCCCTCGGCCGAAGGCCGTGGCCTGATCGTCGACGCGTCCGCCACGCAGCCCACGTCGTGGAAGGAACGCATCGGATCCTCCGGGTCGAAGCCGTCGGCCGGGCCGCGCTCGGGGCGCTCGCCCTCCTCGGGCAGCCCGAGACCGCTCCGCGACGCCTCGCGGCCGTCCCTGATGGCGACCACCGCGAACGGCCGCGGCCCCTCCTCCGGCAGCTCGGACAGGTCGCTCATCATGGCGCGATAGCGCGCCTCGAAGACGTTGAGCGGCAGCACCAACCCGGGGAACAGCACGGTGTTCAGCGGGAAGAGCGGCAGGCGCGTGGTCGTCACGACCGGCCAGCCTATCGGCTGCGCCGCCGGCCGCTACCTGGCCAGGTCCCGTCCGGCCCGCATGGTGCGCCCACATCGTGAACTGCACGGCCGCCCCGTTCCGGCCGTCTGCGAGACTGGGAACCGTGCTGAACCGAATCGATCTGCGGGACATGCCGTCCTCCCCGGACGGGATCGACCGCGACCTGCTGCCGCGCGCCGAGCTCGACGTCGAGGCCGCCCTGGAGAAGGTGCGGCCCATCTGCGAGAACGTGCGGCATCACGGCACGGCGGCGCTGATCGAGTACGCGCGGCGGTTCGATGGCGTCACCATCGACCGGGTCCGGGTGCCCGTCGAGGAGCTCGACCGGGCGCTGGCCGCCCTCGACCCGGCCGTCAGGGCGGCCCTCGAGGAGTCCATCAGGCGGGCCAGGCTCGTCCACCGCGAGCAGCGGCGGGCCGACTCCACCGTCCGCGTCGTGCCCGGCGGCACCGTCACCGAGCGCTGGGTGCCCGTCGAGCGGGTCGGCCTCTACGTGCCAGGCGGCCGCGCCGTCTACCCCTCGTCCGTCGTCATGAACGTGGTGCCGGCCCAGGAGGCGGGCGTCGGCTCGCTCGCCGTCGCCTCACCGCCGCAGGCCGACCACGGCGGCCTGCCACACCCCACCATCCTGGCCGCCTGCGCCCTGCTCGGCGTCACCGAGGTGCACGCCGCCGGCGGCGCCCAGGCCATCGCGATGTTCGCCTACGGCACCGAGGAGTGCCGCCCCGCCCGGCTGGTCACCGGCCCGGGCAACGTCTACGTCGCCGCCGCCAAGCGGCTGCTGCGCGGCGTCATCGGCATCGACGCCGAGGCGGGGCCCACCGAGATCGCCGTCCTCGCCGACGACAGCGCCGACCCCAGGCTCGTCGCCGCCGACCTGATCAGCCAGGCCGAGCACGACGTGCTGGCCGCCGCCGTGCTGGTCACCCCGTCCGTCGCGCTCGCCGACGCGGTGGACGCCGAGCTGCGCCGCCAGGTGCCGGCCGCCAAGCACCAGGAGCGGATCACCGAGGCGCTCACCGGCCGGCAGTCGGGCATCGCCCTGGTGGCCGACCTCGACCAGGGTCTCGCCGTCGTCGACGCCTACGCCGCCGAGCACCTGGAGATCATGACCGAGGACGCGGCCGCCGTCGCCGCCCGGGTGCGGAACGCGGGCGCCGTCTTCGTCGGCCCCTACGCGCCCGTCTCGCTCGGCGACTACTGCGCCGGCTCGAACCACGTCCTGCCCACCGGGGGCTGCGCCTGCCACTCCTCCGGGCTTTCCGTACAGTCGTTCCTGCGTGGCATCCACGTCGTGGACTACGACCGCGAGGCGCTGGCCGGCGTCGCCCACCACGTGGTGGCCCTCGCCGAGGCGGAGGACCTGCCGGCCCACGGCTCGGCGGTCAGCGTCCGCTTCGAGGGTCCGGCAGGCGCGGCAGGCGCGGCAGGCAGCGAAGCAGAGCGAGAGCGGAAGGGGCCCCAGAGCACGTGACCCGCATCGACGACCTCCCCGTCCGCGACGAGCTGCGCGGCAAGTCCCCGTACGGCGCCCCGCAGCTCGACGTCCCGGTGCGGCTCAACGTCAACGAGAGCCCGTACCCGATGCCGGAGCAGCTGGTGCGGCGCATCGCCGAGCGCGTCTCGGACGCCGCCCGCACCCTCAACCGCTACCCCGACCGGGACGCGGTGGTGCTGCGCACCCAGCTCGCCGACTACCTCACCCGCACCACGGGGCACCCGCTCGGGCCCAACCAGGTCTGGGCGGCCAACGGCTCCAACGAGATCCTCCAGCAACTGCTCCAGGCGTTCGGCGGCCCCGGCCGCACCGCCCTCGGCTTCGACCCCTCCTACTCGATGCACCCGCTGATCTCCCGGGGCACCGGCACCGGCTGGATCTCCGGGCCGCGCACCGCCGAGTTCGACATCGACACCGAGGCCGCCGTCGCCGCCATCCACGAGCACCGGCCCGACGTCGTCTTCGTCTGCTCGCCCAACAACCCGACCGGCACCGCCGTCTCGCCCGAGACGGTGCTCGCGCTGTACGAGGCGGCGCAGGCCGCCAGGGGCGGTCCCGGCGCGCTGGTCGTGGTGGACGAGGCGTACGCCGAGTTCAGCCACCGGCCCTCGCTGCTCCCGCTGATCGAGGGCCGGCCGACGCTGGTGATCAGCCGCACCATGTCCAAGGCGTTCGGCGCCGCCGGGCTGCGGCTCGGCTACCTCGCCGCCGATCCGGCCGTGGTGGACGCCGTCCAGCTGGTCAGGCTGCCGTACCACCTGTCGGCGGTCAGCCAGGCCACCGCGCACGCCGCGCTGGAGTTCTCCGACACGCTGCTCGGCTACGTCGAGGAGCTCAAGGCCGAGCGGGACCGGCTGGTCGTCGAGCTGCGGGTGCTGGGCTGCGAGGTCACCGAGTCCGACGCCAACTTCGTGCAGTTCGGCCGGTTCGCCGACCCGCACGACGTCTGGCAGCGGCTGCTCGACCACGGGGTGCTGGTGCGGGACAACGGTGTGCCGGGGCGGCTGCGCGTCACCGCCGGCACCCGTCAGGAGAACGACGCGTTTCTCGACGCGGTTCGAGCCGTGATGAAGGAGAACAACGAATGACCCGCGTGGGTCGCGTGGAACGCACCACCAAGGAGACCTCGGTCAAGGTCGAGATCGATCTCGACGGCACCGGGAAGGTCGACGTTTCGACCGGAGTCGGCTTCTTCGACCACATGCTCGACCAGCTCGGCCGGCACGGCCTGTTCGACCTCACCGTCACCACCGAGGGCGACCTGCACATCGACAGCCACCACACCATCGAGGACACGGCGCTCGCGCTGGGCGCCGCGTTCCGCGAGGCGCTGGGCGACAAGCGGGGCATCGTCCGGTTCGCCGACGCCTCGGTGCCGCTCGACGAGTCCCTCGCCCAGGTGACCGTCGACCTCTCGGGCCGCCCCTACCTGGTGCACCGCGAGCCGGAGAACATGGCGCCGATGATCGGCTCCTACGACACCACCATGACCCGGCACATCCTGGAGTCGTTCGTCGCCCAGGCCCAGATCGCGCTGCACGTCCACGTGCCGTACGGGCGCAACGCGCACCACATCGTGGAGTGCCAGTTCAAGGCCCTGGCCAGGGCGCTGCGCTACGCCAGCGAGATCGACCCCAGGCAGCCGGGGATCCCGTCCACCAAGGGGGCGTTGTGAGCGACGCACACGCGGCTGCCGGGCCGAGGATCCACACGATGGCGGAGCCGTGCCGCGTGGGCGGAGAAGCGAACGGAGGGGCGCTGTGAACGGGGTGTCGACCGTCCTGATCATCGTCGGGCTCTTCCTGCTCGGCGGGGTGATCTCGTTCCTCAAGCAGGGCCTGCCCAGGGGCGTGATCGTGCTGCTCGGCAGCAGCAGCGCGCTCTGCCTGCTGGCCGGCGTGCTCAGGCTGGGGTGATCCGATGACCGCGACAGCCACGAAGAAGGTCGTGGTCTTCGACTACGGCTTCGGCAACGTCCGTTCGGCCGAGCGCGCCGTCGCACGGGCCGGCGCCGACGTCGAGATCACCCGCGACTACGACACCGCGATGAACGCCGACGGCCTGCTGGTCCCGGGCGTCGGCGCCTTCGCCGCCTGCATCGACGGGCTGCGCGCGGCCCGCGGCGACTGGGTCGTCGGCCGTCGACTCGCCGGCGGCCGGCCGGTGTTGGGCATCTGCGTCGGCATGCAGATCCTCTTCGCCCGCGGCATCGAGCACGGCGTGGAGAGCGAGGGCCTCGACGAGTGGCCGGGCACGGTGGGCCCGCTGCACGCCGAGATAGTGCCGCACATGGGCTGGAACACCGTCGAAGCCCCCGCCGACTCCGCGCTGTTCGCCGGCCTCTCCGCCGAGGACCGCTTCTACTTCGTGCACTCCTACGCCGTGCACGACTGGGAGCTGTCGACCCACCACCAGGCGCAGGCCGCGCCCCTGGTCAGCTGGGCGACCCACGGTGAGCGGTTCGTGGCCGCCGTGGAGAACGGCCCGCTGTGGGCGACGCAGTTCCACCCGGAGAAGTCCGGCGACGCCGGCGCCCGCCTCCTCACCAACTGGATCGAGACACTGTAGATGCCCGTCATGCCCACGCTTGAGCTTCTTCCCGCCGTCGACGTCCGCGAAGGACAGGCCGTCCGCCTGGTGCACGGCGTCTCCGGCACCGAGACGTCCTACGGCGACCCGCTCACCGCGGCCCTCGCCTGGCAGGCGGCCGGCGCCGAGTGGCTGCACCTGGTCGACCTGGACGCCGCGTTCGGCACCGGCGACAACCGGGAACGCATCGCCGAGGTCACCCGCACCATGGACATCAAGGTCGAGCTGTCCGGCGGCATCAGGGACGACGCGTCGCTGGCCGCCGCGCTGGCCACCGGCTGCACCCGGGTCAACCTCGGCACCGCGGCCCTGGAGTCGCCCGAGTGGGTCGCCAAGGTCATCGCCGAGCACGGCGACCGGATCGCGGTCGGCCTCGACGTGCGCGGCACCACGCTGCGCGGCCGCGGCTGGACGCGGGACGGCGGCGACCTGTTCGAGACGCTGGCCCGGCTGAACGCCGAGGGCTGCGCCCGCTACGTCGTCACCGACATCAACAAGGACGGCACCCTCCAGGGCCCCAACGTCGAGCTGCTGCGCTCCGTCTGCGCCGCCACGGAGCGTCCGGTGGTGGCCTCCGGTGGCGTCTCCTCGCTGGACGACCTGCGGGCGCTGGCCGCCCTGGTGCCGGAGGGCGTCGAGGGCGCCATCGTCGGCAAGGCCCTGTACGCCCGCGCCTTCACGCTCGAGGAGGCGCTGGCGGTGGTCTCCGGCGGAGAGGTCGCCGCATGAGTCTTGCCGTACGGGTCATTCCCTGCCTCGACGTGGACGGCGGCAGGGTCGTCAAGGGCGTCAACTTCGAGAACCTGCGGGACGCGGGCGATCCGGTGGAGATGGCGCAGATCTACGACGCCGAGGGCGCCGACGAGCTGACGTTCCTCGACATCACGGCCTCCTCTGGCAACCGGGAGACCACCTACGACGTGGTGCGCCGCACCGCCGAGCAGGTCTTCATCCCGCTGACGGTGGGCGGTGGCGTGCGGACGGTCGAGGACGTCGACCGGCTGCTGCGGGCCGGCGCCGACAAGGTCGGCGTCAACACCGCGGCGATCGCCCGCCCCGAGCTGATCAGGGAGATCGCCGAGCGCTTCGGCCGCCAGGTGCTGGTCCTCTCGGTGGACGCCAGGCGCTGCCCCGAGGGCACCAGCACGCCGTCCGGCTTCGAGGTCACCACGCACGGCGGCCGCCGCGGCACCGGCCTCGACGCGGTCGAATGGGCGCATCAGGCGGCCGAGTTGGGCGCTGGCGAGATCCTGCTCAACTCGATGGACGCGGACGGCACCAAGGACGGCTACGACACCTCGATGATCGCGGCGGTCCGCAAGCACGTCACGATCCCGGTGATCGCCTCGGGCGGCGCGGGCCGGCTCGGGCACTTCCCGCCGGCCATCGAGGCGGGCGCGGACGCGGTGCTCGCCGCGTCGGTCTTCCACTTCGGCGATCTGCGGATCGGCGAGGTCAAGGGCGCCCTGCGGGAGGCCGGTCACCCGGTGCGCTGACGTCGGTCGAGCCGATCGGGGCGGCCGGGCCGGCCGGGGCGGCCGGCGGCGGTCGCCAGTCGGCGATGCCGTCCAGGGTGCGCAGGGCGGCGGTCGGGCCGAGCAGTCGGGCCGCCGCGAACATCAGTGTCCTGGCCGTGACGGCGGGCCGCGATCGCCACCTGGTGAGCGCCGCGATCCGCGCCGAGCGGCGCGCCACCATGTCGGTGCGGGCCAGCCGTTGCCCGGTGTATCCCGCCAACTCCCCGGCGGCGGTGGCGAGTCCGGCGAGCACCACGGCGTCCTCGATGGCCTGGCAGCCGCCCTGGCCGAGGTTGGGCGTCATGGGGTGTGCCGCGTCGCCGAGCAGCGCCACCCGGCCGCGGTGGAGGGCGGGCAGCGGCGCGGCCAGGGTGTGGACGTCGCCGCGCAGCACGGCCCCGGGGGCGACGGCGTCGAGGAGTCGCGGCACCGGCTGGTGCCAGTCGCCGAACAGCCGCCGCAGCTCGGCCCGTTCGTCGTCGGGGGCGGGTTCTCCCGGCGGGGTGACGGCAGTGGCGTAGCAGTAGACCCGGCCGCCGGCGAGCGGGGTGGTGCCCCAGAGCCGGCCGCGCCCCCAGGTCTCGTGCGGTTCGTAGCCCCCGGGCGGCGCGGCCGCGACGAACCGCCAGGCGGTGAAGCCGGCGTAGGCGAGTCCTGGGTGGTCGGGGAAGAGCGTCGCGCGGGTGCGGGAGTGGATGCCGTCCGCCGCCACCACCAGCTCGGCCCGCGCGGTCGTCCCGTCGGCGGTGCTGACCTCCGCCGGCGCGCCGCCCGGGGCACCCGGCGCGACGCCGGTGACGGTGGTGCCGGTGCGGATGGTGCCCTCCGGCAGCGCGTCGACCAGCAGGTGGACGAGTTCGGCGCGGTGGGCAAGCACCACCGGGCCGCCGAAGCGGGCGGCCGCGGCCTCGCCGGTGGTCCGCCACACCCATCTGCCGCGCGGGGTGCGGAGCCCGCCCGTGCCGGAGAAGGCCGCCAACGCGCGCACGGCGTCGCCGAGTTCGAGGACGTCGAGCGCGCGTTGGGCGTTCGGGGCGACGGCGATGCCGGCGCCCACCGGTTCGAGCGCCGGGGCCCGTTCGAGGACGGTGACCCGCCAGCCGCGGCGGTGCAGCGCGACGGCCGTGGTGAGCCCGCCGATGCCGGCGCCGACGACGATGGCGCGGGGGAGGGGCATGGTGTCCTCCGAGAGACGCTTGGAAACTACAAGTGTAGTCCCGCCCGGTCCCCCGCGCACTACGGCCGTAGTGGCCGCGGTCGTGTCGTCAGCCCAGCATGGCCTCGATCAGGTCGGCGGCCCGCTCGGTGCCACCCTCGGCCCGCGCCTCCGCCCTGAGGCGGGCCGAGCGGCGAGCCACCTCGGGGTCGTCGACGAGCTCGGTCAGCGCGGCCCGCAGCGCCTCGGCCGTGGCGTCCTCGGTGTCGACGCGGCGGGCCACGCCCAGCTCCACGAGCCGGTCCGCGTTCATGAACTGGTCGACGGCCTGCGGCACCGCGATCATCGGCACGCCCGCGTACAGGCCCTCGCTGCTGCCGCCCATCCCGGCGTGGGTGACGAACGCGTCGGCCTGCTCCAGGATCGCCAACTGCGGCAACCAGGCGTGGACTTCGACGTTGGACGGGATCTCGCCGAGCTCGCTCGGGTCGGTGTGTCGCCCGATCCCCAGCACGACGTGCCAGCCGGGGAGGTTCCCGAAGGCCGCCAGGCACCGCCGGTAGAACTCCACCTGCCTGGTGAACGCCGAGCCGAGCGAGATCAGCAGCACCCGCTCCGCGTCGGCCGGGCGGGTCCAGGTGTCCCTGGCCGTCCTGGCCCCGAAGCAGGGGCCGACGAACGTCACCGTCCCGGTGTCGACCCGCTCCCCGTGCGGCTGCATCGCCCGGGGGATGAGGGCGATGGAACGATCCGGGCGCCTGGAGAACTCCTCCATGTCGGTGGTGGTCGCCCCGCAGCCGGCCAGCCACTCGGTCAACCGGGCGCGGAGCGCGTCGCCGCCGGGCAGCGCCAGGAGCGGCTCCGCCACCTCCTTGTCGTAGCCCTCCCAGGCCACGTAGGTCGGCGACAGCTGGAGGTACGGGCGGCCCTGCGCCTCGGCGATGGCGCGCGCCGCGTAGGTGCCGATGTCGTACAGGTAGAGGTCCGCCGGGTCGGCGTCGTAGAAGGCGCGCAGCCGCGGGTGGGCCTGGATGGAGTCCTCCACGAAGACGCGCATCGCGGCGATGGGGTCGTCGGGCCAGTCGTTGTCGGCGACCGGCAGGGTGGTCGGGTAGGGGACGAGCTCGGCGCCCGTCTCCACGATCCGGTCGGCGACCTGGGTGATGGCCGGGTCGTTGGCGTAGGTCACCCGGTGGCCGCGGGCCACCAGCTCGCGGATCACCTCCAGGCCGGGCAGGACGTGGCTGACGGCCGGGATGCCGATCATGGCGATATGGGCACGAGTCCGTGCTGACATGGGGGATCACTCGTTTCAGTTCTACGGCGTGGAAAGGGAACGCCAAGCCGGGGCGCCACGTTGCGGGGCGCCCGCGCGACTCGCGGGACGGGGCCGGGCACTGGGCCCGGGCCGCGTCAGCCGTAGATCAGCTGCATGAACTGCATGTCGGCACCCTAACCCGCGCCGGCCGCGCCGCGCACCCGGGTTGTGGGCGGTAGGTTCTGCCGGGTGAGCACGGCAAGGATCGACGTCATCGCCGACGCCGCACTCGGGCTGCTGGCCGAGCGCGGCTCCCGGGGCCTGACCCACCGCGCGGTCGACGAGGCGGCCGGGCTGCCGCCCGGCTCCACCTCCAACCGGGCCCGCACCAGATCAGCGCTGCTCGAACTCGCCGTGCGGCGGCTGGCCGTCCGCGAGGCGGCACACGCCGGCCCCGAAGGGCCGGGGTCCCTCGCCGACCTGTTGGCCCGCGCGGTCCACACGTCGATCACCGACGGCCGCGAACTGACCAGGGCCCGCTTCGAGTTGGCCCTGGAGGCCACCCGGCGCGCCGAACTGCGCGCCGCCTACGACGCCGCCGGCCGTGGATTCCGCGACCTGCTGACCGCCGCGCTCTCCGCGCTCGGCGCCCCGGACCCCGGCCGCCAGGCCCGCTCCCTCGCCGCCTGGTGCGAGGGCGTCCAGTTCCGCTTCGTCGCGGGCGCGGAGTCCGGCGATCCACCGACCGAGGCCGAACTGCGAGCGGACCTCGGGGAGTTGCTCGCTGGCATGCTGGAGGCCGAGCGGCGCTGAGCCCGCCCGGCTCACGAGCTCCGGCTCTCCGGTTGGATCGCCCGCTGGAGCAGCCCCTGCAGCACGGCCTTCTCCTCCCGCGACAGCCCGCCCAACGGCGAGTCCTCGGCGAGCAGTTCGAGCAGACGCTCCCGCAACCCGGTGCCGTTGGCCGTGAGGACCAGCCACTTGGCGCGGCGGTCGGTGGGGTGGGGGCGGCGCTCGAGCAGGCCCCGCCCCTCCAACTTGTCCACGACGAAGGTGGCGTTGGACGGCTCGCAGGTCATGCGCTCCGCGAGCTCGCTGACCGTCATCGGCCCGCTGAGCTCGCGCAGCGCGACGGCCTGCGGCGCCGTGAGCCCCAGCCGGCCGGCACGCAGGCGCAGATGCTCCGCGATCTGCTGCGCCATCCCGGTCACCAGGCCACACAACTGCCGATCCGCGCCGGCGCGCGTCTCCTGGCTTTGGTCGCTCATGCGAACATTCTATCCCTAACATGAAAATTGTAAGCTTGAACGTTTCTAGCTTGATGCTTTACGGTCGGTGCCATGGACCTCTTGAACGAACGACTGCGTAGGCCCGCGATCATCCGATCGCTGCACCTCGGCGAGACCACGGTGACCTATGTACCGGACGGCGTGTGCCGGCTCACGCCGACCGGCTGGTTCCCCACGAGCATCGAGGAGGGCTGGGCCGCCGACTCCGGATACCTGGACGAGTCCGGCTGCGTGGTGTCCGGCATCGGCGCCCTGCTGGTGGAGCGCGAGGGCCGCGCCCTGCTGATCGACGCCGGCTTCGGCCCGTTCTCCGACCCGACAATCCCGGAGCCGGTCACTGAGATCATCGGCGGCGCGCTCCTCGACAACCTGGCCCGACTCGGCCGTGCGCCGGCGGACATCGAGGCCGTCGCCTTCACCCACCTCCACATTGACCACATCGGCTGGGCCTGGCTCCCCGCCCCAGGCGGCGACCGCCCCCCGTTCGCGCACGCACCCTACCTGGTGTCCGAGCGGGAGTGGACCCAGCGCGACCACCTGGAACCGGCCGGCACCACCCGGGAGATGCTCGACGCGATGGCGCCGTACGTCCGCACCATCTCGGACGGCGACGAGATCTTCCCCGACGTCCACGCCCGGCTCTCGGTCGGCCACACTCCAGGCCACGTCACCTACGTCATCACCTCGGCCGACCGCCGGCTGATCGTCTTCGGCGACGCGATGCACACCCCGGTCCAGATCAACCACCCCGAATGGCACGCGGCCCCCGACCATGACACCGCCGAGTCCACCGAGGCCCGCCGCCAACTCGTCGCCGAACTCCAGCAGCCCGACACCATCGGCTTCGGCGTCCACTTCGCCGACGTCCCCTTCGGCCACATCCGCCAGGACGGCGACCGGCTGGCCTGGGACCCGGTCGATCAGTGACGGTCCGGCCGCGCGAGTCTGTGTACATTTCCCCGCATGACCGACTCGCTCTCCATCCGTGAACTCCCGTGTCGCCTTGCCGAAGTCGTGGCCAAGGCGGAGCAGGGCGATCCGACGGTGCTGACCCGCGACGGGGTACCGGTCGCCGCAATGGTGCCCGTGGAAGCCTTCCACGCCCTGGAGGCGGCGGCCGACGAACTCCTCGCCCGCGAGGCGGCTCGCGTGCTGGGGGAGGAGGGTGCGGGACCGACCTACACGATGGCCCAGGTCGTGGCCGACCTCATGAGCGAGGTTCAGCCACGCACCAGGTGATCGAGGAGCGACCTGAGTTCGGCGTCCGTGCAGCGAAGCGGCTCGGCCTCCGGGCACTTGGAGTCCCCTATGGCCACGCCGCCGGCGATGCGCATCAGTTGTACGCAGTCGCTGCCACTGCCGTTGCTGTAGGAGGATTTCATCCACCGGCCGTTGAGGGGAGCGGAGTAGAGGTCGTTCCTCGGGTGCTTCATGTGAGCTCTCCTTCGATCTCTGCGACGCGGTGGAGCGTTTCCCGCTTGCTGAGTGCGTGCCCCGCGAGGTCGGCGAACTTGCGTCGCGCCCGCCGTACGTGCGCGGGATCGTCGGAGAGCGTCTCACCGCTGATGGTTTCCTGCGAGACCACACTGTGGTTGCCCGTTCCGGGGAAGTCGAGCACGGTGAAGGGCGAGGCGTGGATGCTGGGTGCACCGGTGGAATGCGGCACCATCCGTAGGCTGATGTGGAGTTGCTGTGCCAGCTCGCGCAGTCGCCGAAGCTGTCGTCGCATGACCTCCGGCCCGCCGACCACCGCACGCAGGGCTGATTCCAGGCACACCACGTCAAGCGAGACGGGGTTGCGGCGGCTGAGGATCGCCTGCCGCCGCAGTCTGGCTTCGACGAACACCTCGCGGCGCTCCGCGCTCTCCTGCCTCTGGCCGAAGGCGGCGATGGCTTCGACGTACTCCCTGGTCTGCAACAGGCCTGGAATGTAGGTCCCGGAGCTGTGGGAGATGCGTTCGGCCGCATCCTCGACATAGAAGTACCGGTGGGAGTCGCCCCGGAAGAGGTCCCGGAACGGAGACTGTTCCCACCAGGCGCGCCCGTACGACCTGCCGTGTTCGATCTTGGCCTTGATGGCCGCGCGTTCCTCGACGGTCGCCCGGTAGAGCCGTGCGAGGGTGCGGAGTTGATGGTCGGTGGGGAACGCCTTCCCGCGCTCGATCTTGCTGATCGTGTAGCGGGTGACGTCCAACCGCACGGCGGCGTCGTCCTGGCGCAGGCCGGCTCGTACCCGTAGCTGCTGAAGGTTCTCGCCCACGTCGCGCATGGCGAAGATGGCGTTGGTATTCACGGTGGCGGTCACGGGTCTCCCCTCCCGGTCGCATCCTCGACGGCACGGCCAGCGTACCTCTCTGTCAGGCAGCGACCACCTGCTGTAACTCTTTCGAGCGATCTCGGGTCGCCTTCTCTTGCGCGTGGATGGTCACGTGACCAACGCTCGTGCGGTAGACGAAGGGGGCTGTGATGCGGGAACTCCAGCTGGACCAACGCACGTTCCGCTGGGTCTTGACGGCACGAGCGGCGGAGATCGAGCACTGGCGCCGGATCGTGAGCGACGTGCTGCTGGCTTGGGGCGCGGAGCCTCTGCCGTCGAGTTGGCACGGCTCGGTGTCTCGGAGCTGCTGTCCAACGTGGTCAAGCACGTGGAGAGCCAGCGGTGTCACCTCACGGTGACCAGGAACGGTGACGAGGCGCTCGTGCGGGTCTTCGACCGCTCGCCGCACCTACCCGTCATCGACGAGCCGGCCTGGGACGCCGAGTCGGGGCGGGGCCTGTGGATGTTGCGCGAGATGGCGCCGCGGTTCGGCTACGAGGTCGGCCGCTCCAGGAAGGGCAAGTGCATCTGGTTCGCCTGCGGGCTCAAGGGCTACGAATGACAGCCGGGGACGCCGCAGCTGCCGCAGTTCGGATCGCCGTAGCACGTGGATCAGCTCGGGGGTGTGGCGCCAACTTCCAACTGCTGCTCGATCTCCGCGGCCGGGAACGGCGTCTGCTTGCTCTCGGTGAACAGACGGCTGAAGAAGGAGTCCATGACGACGGTAGGACGTGCGTGCCGGTCGATGATGGCCGTGATCTCGGGTGGGATGTCGCCGGGCCGCCGGCCCGCGATCCAGTCGTGGAGGAAGACTTCGCGTTCCGTGTCACCTCGCACGCCGTCGAGCACGTGGTATTGGAGCAGGTGGCTCGCGGTGTAGCAGCGGTCGTACGCGAGGTGGTTCGAGAGGAAGTCGGACTCGTCCGCCGAAAGGTCGAAGCGGGAGCTCAGGGCAAGTCCGAAGTCGGCGAAGTAGAGCTGCCGGCCATCGGTCAGGAGGTTGGCGAAGTGAGCATCGAAGTGGACAAGTCCGCGAGAACTCATGAAGGAAGAGCCACTTATCAGAGCTTCCTCCACCCAGCGGAAGAGTGAGCCGTCTCCGCCTTCCGGCACGGGGTTCTTGCGGTGGTCGGCCAGCCATTCGGCGAGTGTGTGCGGCACGTGCTCCAAGAAGACCACCAGGCTGTGCGAGGACTGGCCGATGGCCTCCAGCCGGTTACGAACGGCAGGTGCTCCCTCCCAGTGAGCGACGGCCCCCTCCAGGCCCCCGAACTCGTCGGTGAACCCCTCGGGAGGGGAGTCAGGAAGAACCCGCCAGTGGTACATCAGGGGGAATCCTGTGTACTCAGCGCCGAGAACCCAGTTCGTTGTCATGGTGTGCATGGCAAGCTCCCGCCAGGCGCCGAACCCGGCCGAGCCCACCCCATACTGGTAGAACATCGGCAGTTCGAAGACGTTCGCCGTCGACCGCACGTTCTCCGGGCGCAATTCGATGTCCGTCAAAGGGATCCGCTTGACGAAGACGCGCGTTCCGTTGATGTCCAGCTCTGCCGACCTGCCGCCGATGCCCGATCCGAGTGGGGCAGCGGCTGTCACGACCTCCCCGAGCCGGTGGTCGCTCAGCAGGGAGAGCTGAGTGCTCACGGTCCCGTAACCAGCCAGGCGCGTGGCGCGTGGCGGATCCTGGTCCAGCATCGACTGCTCCTCGGTGCCCGAACCAGGGCTTCGGCAATCCTCGACGTACGGCATCGACGTTACGCTGGCATGGCTGACGCAGTCAGGAGTCGGCGAGGTAGCCCGCCAGGGCGCGCCGGCTGCGTTGGAGGCCGTCGATGCGGTTGTCCATGGCGGCCAGTTCGCGGGTCAGGACGGCGCGCAGGTCCTCGCACCAGGTGAAGTGGGCCGGGTCGCGGAGTTCGCCGCGGACGCAGGGGAGGACGGCGCGGATCACGGCGCTGGAGAGGCCGATGTTCAGCAGGGCGCGGATGTGGCCCACGGTGGCGACCGTGTCCTCGGTGTAGTCGCGGTAGCCGTTGGGGCCGCGGTCGGCGGTGAGGAGGCCCTGGGCCTCGTAGTACCGCAGCGAGCGCTGGCTCGCGCCCGTTCGCCGCGACAGCTCCCCGATCAGCATCTGTCGTACACCACCCGCGTTTGCCCCTTCCCTCGGTGTCAGGCTCTAACGTCGCCGCGACCAGGGACATTCCACGGGAGCAGGGACCAGGGAGCAGCTGTGACGTACTTCGCCGTGCAGAGAAACGGGCGGGCGGCGACCGCCGAGGAGTTGGCGCCGGTGGCCTTCGCCGGCTACGCGCACTTCACCAGTTTCTAGCCGGGAGCCCGGGGCTTCAGCGCCAGGAGGAATGGCTTCCTTGAGGCGGAGCCGCGCAGCGGTGGAGCGCTCTGCCTGACGTGTTGACGGTGGTTTGATCTTCTGGCGCCTGTCCTACTACGGTGCTTAGTGTGAAGATTGTCGCGCAGGTGAAGTTGCTGCCCGCGTCAGCGTATGACGCGGATGCGCTGGCGGCGACCCTGCGTGCCTGCAACCGGGCCGCGAACCGGGCGTCCGAGGTGGCTTTCGCCAAGGACCTCAAGCGGCGCCATGTGTTGCAGAAGGAGGTCTACTACGCGCTCAGGGCGGACTTCGACCTCGGGGCCCAGCCCGCCGTGCGGGTGGTGTCGAAGGTCTGTGACGCCTACACCACCTTGAAGGCGAACATCAGGGCCGGGAACCTCGGCCGAGGGGGATCCAAGCGCCGTCGGCGGGCCGAATCGAAGCCAATCCGGTTCCGCGAGGACGCGGCCCAGCCGTTCGACGACCGCATCCTGACCTGGAACCTCGACCAACAGGCCGTCAGCATCTGGACGGTCGCGGGGCGGATCAAGGACATCCCGTTCGTCTGCTCCCCAGAGGCGCTGAAGCTCCTTGACTCCCGCAAGGGGGAGTCCGACCTGGTGCTGCGGGACGGCATCTTCTTCCTCCTCGCCACCATCGACGTCCCCGAGCCCGAGCCCTACGAGCCGGCCGGCTTCCTCGGCGTGGACCTCGGGATCGTCAACATCGCCACCACCTCCGACGGCCAGATCATGGCCGGACGCCGCCTGAACCGCTACCGCAAGCGACACCGCGACCTGCGCACCAAGCTCCAGAAGAAGCGCACCAAGAGCGCCAAGCGCGCCCTGAAGCGCCTCCGCCGCCGCGAGGCGCGCCACGCGGCCAACACCCACCACGTCATCGCCAAACAACTCGTCGCCACCGCTGAACGCACCTCACGCGGGATCGCCCTGGAAGACCTCTCGGGTATCCGGCAGAGGGTCACGGCCAAGAAGGACCAGCGGGCACGACTGCACTCCTGGGCCTTCGCCCAACTCGGCGCCTTCGTCGAGTACAAGGCACGGCGGGCCGGTGTGCCGGTGGTCCATGTGGACCCCCGCAACACCTCCCGGCAGTGCTCGACGTGCTGGCACACCCACCGTTCGAACAGGGTGACTCAGGCACGGTCGTGTGTCGGTCCTGCGGGATCGTGCTGCACGCGGACCACAACGGCTCCCGCACCATCACCCACCGAGGCGATGCCGCGTGGCAGCGGGGCGCGGTCAACCGCCCCAGGACGGCCTAGCGTCGTTCCGGACGCAGGGGACCACGCGACAGCCAGCCGCGCTCCACTTGCAATCAACGCCCAACTGACCGAGCCAACAAGCTCAGTCCCTTCATGGCCGAGAAGTTGACCGCGGCGCAGGTGCGGGGCGGGCGGATCAGGGGGCTTGATCTGCATCTGGCGCGGCTGCGGGCCGCGTCCGAGGAGTTGTTCGGGCGGGCGCTGCCCGACGAGCGGGTGCGGGAGCTGCCGCGGGCGGCGCTGGCGGCGGGGCCTGAGGACGTGTCGCTGGTGGCGACGGTGTACTCGTCGGCCGGCGAGTTCACCGCGGCCGGGGGCGAGCTCGACGTGCTGGTGCGGACCGGGCCGGCCACCGGAGGCCCTGCCGGGCCGCTGGCGCTGGCCGCGGTGGAGCACGAGCGGACGCTGCCGGGGCTGAAGCACGTGGGGGAGGTGGCCAAGACGTACCTGCTGAGGCGGGCCGTCGCGGACGGTTTCGACGACGCGGCGTTCCTCGACCGGCGGGGGCGGATCGGCGAGGCCACCATCTGGAACCTCGCGTTCTGGGACGGCGAGGCCGTGGTCTGGCCGGCGGCCGAGGTGTTGGGTGGGGTCACGATGGGCGTCGTCCGTCGGCAGCTCGACAGGGCCGGGGTCGCGCAATGGGAGCGGGAGATCACGACGGGTGATCTGCCGGCGCTGCGCGGGGCTGTCGTCATGAACTCGTGGACGCCCGGGGTGCCGGTGCGGCGGATCGGGGCGACGGAGCTGCCCGCGGCGCCGGAGTTCGTCGACGCGCTGCACCGGGCCTACGCGGCCGAGCCGCTCACCGCCCCCTGAAGGGGCGGCCGCCGGCGTCCGTCGCGGGCGTCGGCGGCCGCGCGGGGTACCCGAACGGGCATCCCGATCTCGCCTTGTGAGCTGCTGCTCCTGACCTGAGGCTTGGAGAGATCGCCCGATTCCAGGTCCGCCCCGATCAGCGCCGCCCGCTTCGGCGCCCGAGGAGATGGCATGGCTACGTCAGAAGTTCCGGTCGGCGAGGAGCCCGTCGTCCAGACCGTCCAGGGACCGGTCCCCGTCGCCGACCTCGGCGTCACGCTCATGCACGAGCACCTGTTCGTGCTGACCCCCGACGTCCAGCAGAACCAGCCGCACCTGTGGAACGAGGAGGAGCGCGTCGAGGACGCCGTCGCCAAGCTGACCGGCGCCCACGAGCTTGGCGTGCGCACCTTCGTCGACCTCACCGCGATCGGTCAGGGCCGGTTCATCCCCCGGGTTAAGAAGGTGGCCGCCCGGGTGCCGCTCAACATCATCGTGGCCACCGGCGTGTACACGTACCACGACGTCCCCTACTTCTTTCACTACCGCGGCCCCGGCCGGCTCTTCGAGGGCCCCGAGCCGATGACCGAGCTGTTCGTGCGGGACATCACCACCGGCATCGCGGACACCGGGGTCCGTGCCGCCGTGCTCAAGTGCGCGACGGAGGAGGCCACCGTCTCCGAGGGCGTCGAACGCGTGCTGCGCGCCACCGCCCAGGCGCACCGCGAGACCGGCGCCCCGATCACCACCCACTCCAACGCCTATGTGCGCAACGGCCTCCCGCAGCAGAAGATCCTCGCCGAGGAGGGCGTCGACCTCCGGCACGTGATCATCGGCCACAGCGGCGACACCGACGACCTCGACTACCTGCGGGAGTTGATGGACGCCGGCTCGACCATCGGCATGGACCGGTTCGGCCTCGACAACTTCACGCCGCACGAGAAGCGGGTCCGCATCGTCGCCGACCTGGTCGCCGACGGCTACGCGGACCGGATGGTGCTCTCCCACGACTGCCCCTGCTTCATCGACTACTTCACCCAGGAGGACATGGCGGCGACCCTGCCCGACTGGGACTACACCCACCTGCACCGCCGCGTCATCCCCGCGCTGCTGGAGCTCGGGGTCACCGAGGACGACATGCGGCAGATGCTCGTCGACAACCCGCGCCGCTACTTCACCCCCGTAGCGCCGTACTGATCCCCCTCCTCCCCCCACCACGCCACGCCACGCGACATCGCGAAGGAGCCACCGAACATGAAGACACGTCTGCCCGGCGACAGTGGACTCGAGCTCTCCGCCATCGGCCTCGGCTGCATGGGCATGAGCTGGGTCTACGCCGAGTCCGAGCGTGACGACGTCGAGTCCGTCAAGGTCATCCAGCGCGCCCTCGACCTGGGCGTCACCTTCATCGACACCGCCGACCTCTACGGCCCGTTCACCAACGAGGAGTTGGTCGGCCGCGCCCTGGCCGGCCGCCGTGACGAGGTCGTGCTGGCCACCAAGTGCGGCCTGGTGCCCGACATGTCGCTGTACCCGACCAAGGTCAAGGTGACGCCCAACGGTCGCCCCGAGCACATCAGGGCCTCCATCGACGGCAGCCTGCGCCGCCTCGGCACCGACCACGTCGACCTCTACCAGCTGCACCGGATCGACCCCGAGGTGCCGATCGAGGAGTCGTGGGGCGCCATGGCCGAGCTGGTCGCCGCCGGCAAGGCCCGCCACATCGGCCTCTCCGAGGCCGGCGTCGAACACCTGGAGCGCGCCGCCACCATCCACCCGGTGGCCACCCTCCAGTCCGAGCTGTCGCTGTGGTCCCGCGACCCGCTGGCCGACACCCTGCCCTGGTGCCTCGCCAACGGCGTCGGCTTCCTGCCCTTCTCGCCGCTCGGCCGCGGCTTCCTCACCGGCGCCATCCGCAGCGCCGAGCAGCTCCCGGCCAGCGACTTCCGCTCCCAGCAGCCCCGGTTCGCGCCCGCCGCGCTGGAGCGGAACCTGCGGATCGTGGACGGCGTGGCGAAGGTCGCCGAGCGCCACGACGCCACCCACGCGCAGGTCGCGATCGCCTGGGTGCTCGCGCAGGGCCCGCACGTCGTCCCCATCCCCGGCAGCACCCGGCTCGCGCACCTGGAGGACAACGTCGGCGCCGTCGACCTGGAACTGAGCGCCGCCGACCTCACCGAACTCGACGACCTGCCCGCGCCCGTCGGCACCCGCTTCTAGGCCGGACAGGACCCACCCCCCCCACATCGGCACCCGCAACCGACCGCCGCCACTCCCGCCCGGCCGACGCCTGGCGGGGCCCCCAGGAAGGTGACCGTCGCACCATGCCGAACCCCGGCCCGCCCCACGCCCCAACCGCCCCCACCGCTCCGCACGCCGTCCACGCCCGCCAGGAGGCGCCGATCCCGGACATCGGCTTCCACTCCACCATCAGCCGCGGCCGCGTCCACCGCGCGGCGCTGGCCGAGACGTTCGTCACCGACATCGTCCCGCTGGCCGCCGACCTGTTCGCCTGCGGCGCCCAACTGCCCCGCTCCCACGCCTACTTCGGCGAGGGCGGCCATCCGCCCGCGCACCACGACACGCTGCTGCTCGTCGAGGTCGTCCGGCAGGCCGTGATGGCCGGGGCGCACGAGTTCCACGGCATACCCGAGGAGGACACGTTCGTCCTCACCCACAACCGGATCGCCGTGACCTCGCTCCCCACGCTCCGCGTCGGCCCGGCCCCCGGGCACCTGACGGTCAACGTCCGCGTCGTCCGCACCGTGCTGCGCGACGACGTGGTCCGCGGCCTCGACTTCGAGGCCATCCTGCTCGCCGAGGGACACCCGGTCGCCGAGGCCAGCATGGGCATGGTCTACAAGACCCCGGACTCCTACCAACGGCTGCGCGACCGCGGCAGGGCCGAGGTCGGCCTCGCCCCCGAGGGGCGGCCGCTCGCGCCCCTGCCGCCGGTCGCCCCCGACCTGGTGGGCCGCCGCGACCCGGCCAACGTCGTGCTCTCCGCGTCGCGCGCCACCGGACCCGCCGAGGTCGGCGCCGGGCTGCGGGTCGACCAGGACCACCCCAGCATGTTCGACCACCCGCAGGACCACATCCCCGGAATGGTCATGAACGAGGCGTTCCGGCAGATCGCGCTGCACGCCGCCGACGCCGCCCACGCCCTGCACCCGGGCCGCGGCCGGCTCACCCGGCTCGACGCCGTCTTCGCCAGGTTCGGCGAACTCGACCTGCCCGCCACCGCCACCGCCGTGGCCGGCGCGCCGGTCACCAGCGGCGGGCTGCTGACCGTGCCGGTCACCGCCACCCTCGCCCAGCACGACGCGCCGATCTCCACCGCCGAGATCGAACTCACCTACCTGCGGCAGGGGAGTTGACGCCACGTGCCAAGCGGAGCGCCACCCACCACGACGACGGACGTGGCCATCGTCGGCGCGGGGCCCACCGGCCTGGTCGCGGCCTGTGAACTCCTCCGCCACGGGATCCGGGTCCGGCTGATCGACGCCCGACCCCAACCCTCGGCCCACTCCAAGGCCCTGCTGCTGTGGCCGCGCAGCATGGACGTCCTCGACCGGCTCGGCGTCGCCCCCGAGGCGGCCGGAAAGGCCATCCCGTTACGGAGGTTCCACTACTACTCCTCGGGACGCCAGGTCGCCCGCATCGACTTCGACGCCACCACCCTCCCGCAGTGCCTGCCGCAGCGCTCGACCGAGGAGGTGCTGACCGCCCTGCTGCACTCCCTCGGCGGCACCGTGGAACGCGGCCACCGGCTGGTCGAGCTCGACCAACGGCCGGACGGGGTACGGCTGGTGACCCACGACCAGGACGGGACCGCGCACGCCCTCACCGCGCACTGGGTGATCGGCGCCGACGGCGCCCACAGCACCGTGCGCGACCTGCTCGGCATCGAGTTCGTCGGCGCCACCTACCCCAACACCTTCATGCTGGTCGACGCGTTCGCCACCGCCCGCCGGCGCGGCGCCGGCGGCGAGCTGCTGGCCCGCGACATCGCCCACTACTACCAGTCGCCAGGCGGCGTCCTGGTGGTGGTACCGCTCCCCGACGGCCGGTCGCGGTTCTTCGTCAACGCGCCGGCCGGCCACCCCACGGCCAGCCTCGAACTGCTCCAGGGCCTGGCGGAGGAGCGCGGTCCCGGCGGCGTCGACCTCGCCGACCCGGAGTGGATCAGCACCTTCGAGGTGCACCACCGGCTGGTGACCCGGATGCGCGGCGGGCGCTGCTTCCTCGCCGGCGACGCCGCCCACATCCACTCGCCGGCCGGCGGCCAGGGCCTCAACACCGGCCTCCAGGACGCCCACAACCTGGCGTGGAAGCTGGCCGCCGTGATCACCGGGCGGGCCGGTCCCGCGCTGCTCGACACCTACCACCGGGAGCGGCACGCCGTGGCCCGCCAGGTGGTCAGGGACACCGACATCCAGACCAGGGCCTGGCTGGTGTCGGCCCCCTGGAAGGTGCGGGTCCGCGACGTGTTGCTGCGCGCCGCCGACGCCACCGGCGTCCTCACCCGCGCCTACGCGCCCGTGATGGCCGGCCGCCGCATCACCTACCCGCCCATGCCGCGCCCGACGGGCCGCCGCGCCCGCCAGCACGTCGGGGTCGGCGGCGCGTTCCCGGCCGCCCGGCCGGCCCCCGGCGACCCGGCCGACGCGTACCGCCTGGTGACGGTCGGCCCGGCCGGCCTCGCCGAGCGGGCCGCGGCCGTCGCCGCCGACTGGCCGCACCTGGTCGCCCACCAGACCCTCGACCCGGCCGGCGGGCCGCTGCCCTGCGCCAGGGACGGCTACTACCTGGTCAGGCCCGACGGCTACGTCGCCGACCACGGCCACCCCGAGGACCTGGAGTCCGTGCACGCCCTGCTCGCCGCCTTCCACCCGGCGTCCCCCACCTCCGAGGAGCCAGCGATGACCACCCGCACAGACCCCACCGCCGGCGCCGCCACCAGCGGCGGCCCCTGGGTGGAGCTCGGCGCCGCCCTGGAGGTCGACACCCCGGGGGCCAGGTCCTGGGTGGAGCGCATCCCGCGCGGCGAGGCCCGGCCGCCGCACACCCACCACAGGCCGTGGCTCACCATCGTCGTCAGCGGTGGCACCGCCCAGGTCAGCGGCGTCGAGGACGCCGAGCCCGAGGACGTCGAACTCGTCACCGGCACCGTCAAGTTCAACCCGCTGCCGGCCGAGGGCAGCGTCCGGCACGCGCTCCGCAACACCGGCGACACCGACCTCGTCCTGGTGGCCGTCGAACTCGGCGGGGGTGAGCCGGCATGACGGCGCCCCTCGCCCAACCCGCCCCGCCGTACCTGGTGTTCTGCGACGTCGACGAGACGCTGATCACCACCAAGAGCATGTTCGACTTCCTGGCCTTCCACACCCCGCCGGGCGTCTACCGGCGGGTGGCCGGCGAACTCCGCTCGATGGCCGACCGCGGCGTCCCCCGCACCGAGGTCAACCGCGCCTACTACCGGGCCTACCGGGGCGCCCCGGTGGCCGAGATCCGCGAGGCGGGCCACCGCTGGTACGCGGACCGCGCCGCCCAACCCGGGTTCTGGGTACCGGAGACGCTCCGCGCCCTCCGCGAACACCGGGCCGCCG
Organism: Streptomyces mayteni; assembly: GCF_054783955.1. Classification (NCBI taxonomy): domain Bacteria; kingdom Bacillati; phylum Actinomycetota; class Actinomycetes; order Kitasatosporales; family Streptomycetaceae; genus Streptomyces; species Streptomyces mayteni. Next base: position 54,150 of record NZ_BAAGPR010000002.1, read on the forward strand.
GCGCCGCGTTGGCGCTGGTCTCCGGCTCCTTCGACGCCTGCCTGCGGCCGATCGCCGAGGCCGTCGACGCCACGCACCTGCTGTGCACCAGGCCGCTGGCGGACGCCGGCCGCTACACCGGGGAGATCGAGACCCCCATGATCGGCGACCACAAACAGGCCGCCGTCCAGGCGCTGTTGGCCGACCACCAGGACATCGACCCGGCCGACTGCTACGCCTACGGCGACCACCCGAGCGACCTGCCGATGCTCGACTGCGTCGGCCACCCGGTCGCCGTCGGGGACCACCCCGAGGTGCTCGCCCACCTCGCCGCGCGCCGACGCCGCCGCGCCCAGGCCCCAGCCACTGGACCAGCCACCGGACGAACCACCGTGAGAGGAGCCAGGGCATGACCGCCTTCCCCGAGGGCACCCCGGGCACCGGCATCGTCGGCGTGGGCTCCCACCTGCCGAGCCAGGTGGTGTCCAACGGCTACATCGCCGCCAGGGCCGGCGTCACCCCGGAGTGGATCGTCCGCAAGACGGCGATCAGGGAACGCCGTTACGCCGGCCACTACGAGGCCACCTCCGACCTGGCCGCCAGGGCGGCCGAGGCGGCCCTGGCCGACGCGGGCATCACCGCCGACCAGCTGGGCTGGGTGGTGGTCGCCACCTCGACGCCCGACCAGCCGCAGCCCGCCACCGCCTGCCTGGTGCAGCACCAGATCGGCGCCGACCGGGCCGCCGCGTTCGACGTCAACGCGGTGTGCAGCGGCTTCGTGTTCGCGCTCGCCGCGGCGGCCCGGCTGATGTCCGGCAGCGGCGGTCACGGCCTGGTGATCGGCGCCGACGTCTACTCGCGGATCATCGACCCGAGCGATCGGAAGACGGCGATCCTGTTCGGCGACGGCGCCGGCGCGGTGGTGCTCGGGCCGGTGCCGGAGAACCGCGGCTTCGTGGGCGGCGGGATGGCGAGCCGGGGCGACCTCTCGGGGCTCATCCGCGTCGAGGCCGGCGGCAGCCGCGTCCCGGCCAGCAAGGAGAGCGTCGTCGACGGCTCGCACTACTTCCGGATGGACGGCCGCGGGGTCCGCGAGTTCGTCACCGGCCAACTGCCGGCCGCCGTCGCCGACGTGCTCGACGCCAACGGGCTGACCGGCGACGACGTGGACCACTTCATCCCGCACCAGGCCAACGGCGCGCTGCTGGCCGACGTCTGGCCGCTGCTCGGCCTCGGCCGCGCGAGCCAGGTGATGACGGTGGAGCGGCACGGCAACACCAGCGCCGCCTCGATCCCGATCGCCCTCGACCACGCCCGCCGGGAGGGCCGGTTCACCGACGGCGACCTCCTGCTGATGGCCGGGTTCGGCGGCGGCATGTCGATGGCGACGGCCCTGATCCGCTGGCATGGCCGACCCACGGCCGGCGGGGGAGGGGAACCTCGTGTGGCCTGACCCGCCGGGCACGGCGGCGCCCCCGCGGGCGCCCGGCCCCGTGCCCCCCGACCCGGTCTGGGGCCCGGGCCCGCCCTGCGCCACCGCCCTCGCCTGCTGGTCGATGGGCGGCGGCGAAGCCGGCCGCCAGGTCTGTCACACGGACTGCCCCGCGCTCGACGACGAGCGCGGCTGAGCGGGTCGGGCGAAGTCCGCCGGGGTTCGGCAGCGCCCCGAAGGGGCGCGGGGAAGTGATGCCTATGGGGGCACCTCCCAGACGGAGTCTGGGGGAGGCTTCGCCGCGTGGGCGCGACCAGCCACGACGCACCCGCGGCTAGACCTCCCCACCGGCCTCCCCGACCCGAGAGACCGGCGCGACCAGGCGCCGCACGCACTCCGCGACGAACCGCTCGTGTTCCTCCAGGATGGCCTCGTCCGGCTCCCGCCCGAACAGCAGCCGCACGATCTGCGGCACCGCGAACCAGTAGTTGACCATCCCGAGCAGCACGATCATCAGGTGCCGGGGGTCGAGTTCCGGGTCGACGGTGCCGTCCTGCTGCGAGGCCCGCACGGCGTCGATCTTGTCGGCGAAGTGCGCGGCCCGCTCCTCGACCGCCGCAGCGCCGCGCATGTCGATGCCCTCCATCCCCTCCCACAGACACAGGCGCAGATAGCGCGGGTCGTGCCGGTAGTGCCGGAACAGGCCCGCCGCGTACTCGTCGAGCGCGTTGGCCTCCGGGGTGACCGTCTCGCCGTTGCGCCGCAGATACTCGCTGAGCACCTGCTCGAGCAGCTCCTCCTTGAGGCCGTAATAGCGATAGATCGACTCCTTGTTGGCCTTCGCGTTCCGGGCGATCCGGTCCACCCTGGCCCCGGCCACGCCGTGTTCGGCGAACTCGGCCAGGGCCGCGGCCATGATGCGGCTCTTGGTGTCCAGCGACGTCATATGCCCACTCCGTCCACGGGGTTGCCACACGGGAAACCATGCGGTTTCATGACGATAGCGCCCAACCAAACGGTTTGACCGTGTGGTTTGACTCCTTCGTCTAACTAACAAGTTGCAGCTGGGTAAACGACCCGGCCCCGAAGGAAGACGTTCGCATGCAGATAACGCCATCACCCCGCTTTGTCTGGCTGTTGACCCTCGCCTGCGGCCTGACGGTGGCGAACCTGTACTACACACAGCCGCTGCTGCACGCCATCTCGGAGAGCTTCGGCGTCTCCCAGGGCAGCACGGGTGCCGTCGTCACCGCGACCCAACTCGGTTACGCGGCCGCCCTGGTGCTGCTCGTGCCGCTGGGCGACATCGTGCCACGCCGTCCGCTGGTGTGCGGGCTGTTGCTGGTCGACGCCGTCGCGCTCACGGCCAGCGCGGCCGCCCCCAACCTGCCCACCCTGATCGTCGCCGCCACCGTGGTCGGCGTCAGCTCCGTGGTGGTGCAGATCCTGGTGCCTTTCGCGGCGTCCGTGGCCGGCGACGCCGTGCGGAACCGCGTCATCGGCATGCTGCTCAGCGGGATGCTGGTCGGCGTCCTCCTCTCCCGCACCTTCGCGGGTCTGGTCTCCGAGGCGGTCGGTTGGCGTGCGGTCTACGCGCTCGCGGCGCTGTTCATGCTGGTGGCCGCGGGCGTGCTGTACCGGTTGCTCGGCCCGCGGCCGGCCGACCTCGCCATCACCTACCGGCAGCAGATGCGGGCCATCGTGGCGGTCGCGGCGAGCCAACCGGTGCTGCGCCGCCGGGCGTTCATCGGCGCCTGCGTCTACGCGGCCTTCAACTGCTTCTGGACCACCGTCGCGTTCCTGCTCACGGACGCCCCCTACCACTTCGACCAGGGGGCCATCGGGCTGTTCGGCCTGGTGGGCGTCGCCGGCGCGCTGACCACCAACCTGGCCGGCCGCTACATGACCGACGCGCGCCAGAGCGTGCTCTCCGGGCTGATGCTCTCCGCGTTGGCGCTCTCCTTCCTCGCGATGGGCGCCGGCGGCGAGAGCCTGCTCCTGCTCATCGTCGGCGTGTTGGTGATGGACGCCACCGTGCAGGGCGTGCACCTGCTCAACCAGGGCGTGATCTACGCCCTCCAGCCCAGCGCCCGCGCCCGGCTGACGGCCGTCTACATGACCAGCTACTTCATCGGCGGCGCGCTCGGCTCGGCCATCGGCTCCGCCACCTACCAGGCGGCGGGTTGGGCCGGCGCCACGGTCGCCGGCGGGGCGCTCTCGGTGGTCGCGCTGGTCGCGTGGGCCGTCAGGTCCAGGCCCCCGAAGAGGAAGGAGCCGGTCGGGGAACCGGCGCCCGAAGTCGCCACGGCGCGCACCTCCTAGCGCCTTACACGCACCTTTCCGAGACGGTGTGGGGCAATGTGCAGGGAGAAATTCTCGGCATACTCGAAAACGATTTCCGCGGCCTCAGCATGATATTTCTCGCATTACCTTCATGGTCTTCTTTTGGGTATCCCTTGGGGTAACCTTTAAGTGCACTCCAATGACCATGGCGTGCATGGCCATACGACTGGGGGTCGTTATGTTGGATGTCACGGGAAGTCAGGAGAGAGGGCTTGTCACCGGCAGAGTCACCGTGGGAATCGGGAATGGGCTGCTCCGCTTCGGGATCGAGCGGATGCTGCAACTCATGCCCCGCGAGCCGGAGATAAGCATGAGGTCGGGGCTGGCTGGGGCGCTGGCCTCCGAACTCGAGGCGGGCGATGTGCTGATCGCCCTGCTCGGCGAGGTCGACGAGGTGTCGGCCGACGAGCTGCGGGACCACGCGGCACGCGGCGTCGGCATCGTCCTGCTCATCGAGGACGGCGACCTCTTCGAGTTACCCAAGGTCATGGGGCTCCGCGCGGGATTCGTCAGGTCGAGCAGCGTCAACGAGTACAGCCTGCGCAAGGCGGTGGCCGCCGCAGCCGACGGCGGGGCCGCCATACCAGAGGAAATCGCCTACGATCTGGTGCGTTTCGCGGGCCGTCACAAGGCGCCACCACAGGTGCGTCTCCGACTCACTCCACGGGAACAGCAGGTCCTCGTTCTCATGGTCGAGGGAATGAGTAACAAGCAGATAGCTCGCGGCCTGCAGATATCCCAGAACGGAGCGAAGCGACTGGTGGCGAACATCCTCGCGAAGATGGACTGCAACAACCGCACGCTCGCCGTCTCGAGGGCCCTCCGCGAAGGTCTCTACGAACGCTATGCGCACGTCCGCCCGGCAGCCCCGTAACCGGCGCCGTCGGCCACCCTCGGCGCACAGTGAGCGGCCCCCGCCACCCCACCTGGCGGGGGCCGCTCCTCGTGCCGGCCGGCTCAGGCCCTAGCTCGGGCGGCCGCCCTTGCGGGTGGCGCGCAGGAACTCGCGGTTCATGGTCGTGATCGAGGACAGCGGGATGCCCTTGGGACAGACGGTCGTGCACATCCCGGTGACGGTGCAGCCGCCGAAGCCCTCGGCGTCCATGGTGTCGATCATGTCGAGCACCCGGCTCTCCCGCTCCGGCGCGCCCTGCGGCAGCGAGTTGAGGTGGACGACCTTGGCCGAGGTGAACAGCATCGCCGAGCCGTTGGGGCAGGCCGCCACGCACGCCCCGCAGCCGATGCACTCGGCGTGCTCGAACGCCTTGTCGGCCGCCGGCTTGGGCACCGGCGTGGCGTGCGCCTCGGGGGCGCTGCCGGTCGGCGCGGTGACATAGCCGCCGGAGCCGATGATCCGGTCGAACGCGGACCGGTCGACCACCAGGTCCTTGACCACCGGGAACGCGGCGGCCCGCCACGGCTCGATGTCGATGGTGTCGCCGTCCTGGAAGCCGCGCATGTGCAGCTGGCAGGTGGTGGTGCGTTCCGGGCCGTGCGCGTCGCCGTTGATCACCATGCCGCAGGCGCCGCAGATGCCCTCGCGGCAGTCGTGGTCGAAGGCGACCGGCTCCTCGCCGCGCAGGATCAGCTCCTCGTTGAGGGTGTCGAGCATCTCCAGGAACGACATGTCGGGGGAGACGTCGGCGACCTCGTAGGTGGTCATGGCACCGGGGGTCTCCGGGTCGCGCTGCCGCCAGATGCGCAGGGTGAGGTTCACGCGTAGCTCCGTTGCGTGGGGTGGACGTAGTCGAAGGTCAGTTCCTCGCGGTGCAGGACGGGGGCCGCTCCGGTGCCCCGGAACTCCCAGGCGGCCGCGTAGCCGAACTCCTCGTCCCTGCGGGCCGCCTCGCCGGAATCGGTCTGGCTCTCCGCGCGGAAGTGGCCGCCGCAGGACTCGGCGCGGTGCAGGGCGTCCAGGCACATCAGCTCGGCCAGTTCCAGGTAGTCGGAGATCCGGTTGGCCTTCTCCAACGACTGGTTGAGCTCCTTGCCGTCACCCGGCACCCTGACCCGGCGCCAGAACTCCTCGCGCAGCTCGGGGATCCGGCCGAGCGCCTTGCGCAGGCCGTTCTCGTCGCGGGCCATCCCGCACTCGTCCCACAGCAGTTCGCCGAGCTCGCGGTGGAACGAGTCGGGGGTGCGGTCGCCGTTGTTGGAGAGCAGCCGGTAGAGCCGGTCGGTCACCTGGAACACGGCGTCGGTCACGGCCGGGTGGTCCTGGTCCACCTCGTCCTGCGGGTGCGTGGCGAGGTAGTCGGCCAGGGTGGTCGGCAGGATGAAGTAGCCGTCCGCCAGGCCCTGCATCAGGGCCGAGGCGCCGAGCCGGTTGGCGCCGTGGTCGGAGAAGTTGGCCTCGCCGATCGCGAACAGGCCGGGGATCGTGGTCCCTAGGTCGTAGTCGACCCAGAGGCCGCCCATCGTGTAGTGGATGGCGGGGTAGATCCGCATCGGCACGCGGTACGGGTCCTCCGCGGTGATCCGCGCGTACATGTCGAAGAGGTTGCCGTACTTCGCCTCGACGGCCGGGCGGCCCATCCGGGCGATGGCGTCCGCGAAGTCGAGGTAGACGCCCTGGCCGCCGGGGCCGACGCCGCGGCCCTCGTCGCAGACGTTCTTGGCGGCCCGGGAGGCGATGTCGCGCGGCACCAGGTTGCCGAAGGAGGGGTAGATCCGCTCCAGGTAGTAGTCGCGCTCGTCCTCCGGGATGTCGGCCGGGGCGCGGTCGTCGCCGGCGCGCTTCGGCACCCAGATACGGCCGTCGTTGCGCAGCGACTCGCTCATCAGCGTCAGCTTGGACTGGTGGTCGCCGGAGCGCGGGATGCAGGTGGGGTGGATCTGGGTGAAGCACGGGTTGGCGAAGTAGGCGCCGCGCCGGTGCGCCCGCCAGATGGCGGTGGCGTTGGAGTTCTTCGCGTTGGTGGAGAGGTGGAACACGTTGCCGTAGCCGCCGCTGGCCAGCACCACGGCGTCGGCCAGGTAGGTGTCGACCCGGCCGGTGATCAGGTCGCGGGCCACGATGCCGCGGGCCCGGCCGTCGATCACGATCAGGTCCAGCATCTCGGTGCGCGGCCGCATCTCGACGTTGCCGGCCGCGATCTGCCGGGAGAGCGCCTGGTAGGCGCCGAGCAGCAGCTGCTGGCCCGTCTGGCCGCGGGCGTAGAAGGTGCGGGAGACCTGCACGCCGCCGAAGGAGCGGGTGTCGAGCAGGCCGCCGTACTCGCGGGCGAACGGCACGCCCTGCGCCACGCACTGGTCGATGATCTCCACCGAGACCTGGGCGAGCCGGTGCACGTTGGACTCACGGGCGCGGAAGTCGCCGCCCTTGACGGTGTCGTAGAACAGCCGGTGGATCGAGTCGCCGTCGTTGCGGTAGTTCTTGGCCGCGTTGATGCCGCCCTGGGCGGCGATCGAGTGGGCCCGGCGCGGCGAGTCCTGGTAGCAGAACTGCAGGACGTGGTAGCCCTGTTCGGCCAGCGTGGCGCCGGCGGCGCCGCCGGCGAGACCGGTGCCGACCACGATCACCGTGTGCTTGCGGCGGTTGGCCGGGTTCACCAGCTTCGCCTCGAAGCGGCGCCGGTCCCAGCGCTCGGCGATCGGCCCGCCAGGCGCCCTGGTGTCGCTGATCGGGTCGCCGACGGTGTAGTCGAGGTAGGCGAGGTAGTCGCGAGAGTCGGGCATGTTCCTCACTACTCCACGATTCCGGTCATGACGCCGACCGGTACGGACAGGAAACCCACGGTCAGCAGCAGGGCCAGCCCGTTGGCGGTCGTCCTGAGCAGCCGGTCGCGGGTGCGGCCGCCGGCGCCCAGGGTCTGGGCGGCGCCGTAGAAGCCGTGGCGGATGTGCAGGCCGACGGCGAGCATGGCGACGATGTAGATCGTGTTGCCGTACCAGGTGTTGAAGGCGGCGACGATGTTCTCGTAGGGGCGGCCGGCCTCGCCGTTGGGGTTCACCGTGCCGGTGGTCAGGTCGAGGATGTGCCAGACCAGGAAGAGCGCGATGATCACGCCGCCCCAGCGCATGGTGCGGGTCGCGTAGCTGGTGCGGGCCCTGCGGTGCTGGTAGCCGACCGGCCGGGCGGCCACGTCGCGCCGGCTGAGCTGGTAGGCGGCCGTGGCGTGCGCGACGACGGCGGCCAGCAGGGCCACCCGCGCGATCCACAGGAACCACTCGTGGTGCAGCACCGGCTCGCCGACGGTGCGCAGCCAGTGCGCGTAGCCGTTCATCTCGTCGGGGCCGAAGAAGACCTTGAGGTTCCCGGCCATGTGGAAGACCAGGTAAAGCAGCATGATCGCGCCGCTGACGGCCATCACCGTCTTCTTGCCGACCGTCGAGCGCCAGAACCTGGCAGGCGCGGACGGTGGCCTGCGGGGTGCCGTGGTCTTGGAGGACCGAGTCGGCGTGCGTGTCGCCAGAGCCATGACACAGACGGTAGGAGCCACCCACGGAATCAGTCCAAGACATAGATCACCTGATTTCGATAGGCGATGGCTATCGTGTCACCGTACGCTTTCGGCCATGCAACTTCAGCAGCTCCGCTACTTCACCGCGGTCGCCGAGACCCGGCACTTCACGCGGGCGGCCCGCCGGGAGCACGTGGCCCAGCCCTCGCTCTCCCAACAGATCCGCGCGCTGGAACGGGAGCTCGGCGCCGAGCTGTTCTCCAGGGCGCGCGGGCACATCACCCTGACCGACGCCGGCGCCGCGCTGCTGCCGCTGGCCCGCCGGATCCTCGCCGACGCCGAGACCGCGCGGCGCGAGGTGCAGGAGGTCGCCCAGCTGCGCCGCGGCCGGGTGCGGCTCGGCGCCACGCCGAGCCTCTGCGCCAGCCTGGTGCCCGACGTGCTACGCACCTTCCGGGACAGCTATCCGGGCGTCGACCTCAAGGTGCACGAGGACGGCTCGCAGGACCTGGTGCGGATCCTGGCCGCCGGGGAGCTCGACCTTGCGCTGATCATCACCCCGCTGCCCTCCCAGGGCCCGGCCCTGACCACCTTCGAGCTGCTGCGCGAGGAGTTGGTGGTGATCTCCTCGCCGGCCGACCCGGCGCCCGGCGCCGGCGGCCACCTCGGGATCGGCGACCTGCGGAACCAGCCGCTGGTGATGTTCCGGCACGGCTACGACCTGCGGGAGCTGACGCTGGCCGCCTGCCACGGGGCCGGCTTCGAACCGTCGTTCAGCGTGGAGGGCGGCGAGATGGACGCGGTGCTCGGCTTCGTCAGGGCCGGCCTCGGGCTCGCGGTGGTGCCCAGCATGGTCGCGGACCGGTCGGGGCTGCGGGCCACCCCGTTCGACCCGCCAGGGCTGCACCGGACGATCTCGGTGGCACACCGGGGCGACGTCTCGCCGCCGCGGGCCGCGCGTGAGCTGCAACGCATTCTGATGACCCACCGTGGCGGCTTCCCGCATTCGGGATAGATCCCGGACAGGGGAGAAGTGGACCGAACCCGCCGGAGTCCGGCTGCCCACTACCCAACTTTCGTGCAGGTCTTCGGGGATACGCAAAGTGAACTTGATCAGGCCGCTTTTGTGCCGTTATCGTGACGGCATGTCACGTTTCCGGATGTACCCGACGCCCGCGCAGGAGCAGCGGATGCTGCTGCATTGCGCGCATGCCCGGTACGTCTGGAACCTCGCTGTCGAGCAACACTCGCACTGGCGGCCCGGCCGCAAGTCGGCCCCCGGCTTTGCGGAGCAGTGTCGCCAGCTCACCGAGGCCAGGCGAGAGAATGAGTGGCTCGCCGCAGGGAACGCGGACGTCCAGCAGCAGGCTCTGAAGGACTTCGCCAGGGCAAAGGCCGCCCGCATCATCTCCGGGTTCGGTGAGCCGACCTGGCGCAAGAGGGTCCGGCACGAGGGCTTCCGTGTCATCGGCACCGACCGTGTGCCCGAGTTCGAGGCGGACGGCAGCCCGAAGCTGAACGCCAAGGGCAAGCAGGTCGTGGGCCGCTCCGTTGTGGTGGAGAAGCTGAACCGGCGCTGGGCGCAGGTGAAGGTGCCAGGCTGCGGCTGGGTGCGCTTCCGCCTCACCCACGCCCACCTGCCCGCCGCGAAGACATTCCGGGCCACCTTCCGGAACGGGCAGTGGCATGTCGCGTTCGCCGTCATCCCCGAGCCGATCGACGCGCCTGGCACGGGCGAGGTCATTGGCGTCGACCGGGGGGTGGCCATCACCGCCGCCTTCTCTGATGGGCGGAAATTCAACTGCCCACAGCTCACGACCAAAGAGCGCGCCCAGATCCGCAAGCACCAGCGGCGCGCCGCCCGTGCCCGCAAGGGAGGCGAAGCCAAGGCCGCCGAGTACGCGCAAGTTGCCAAGCTCAAGGCTCGTGAGGCGAACCGGCGCAAGGATTGGTGCGAGAAGACCAGCACCATGCTCGCCCGATCCTACGACCTGGTGCGGTTCGAGAAGCTGAACATCAAGAACATGACCCGCTCGGCGAAAGGGAACCTCGCCGAGCCGGGCAAGAACGTTCGGCAGAAGGCCGGGCTCAACCGGGCCATCCTCGCTCAAGGCTGGGGCCTGCTCCGGCGGCGCACGGAACACAAGGCCCCGGGCCGGGTCGAAGACGTGCCCGCACCCTTCACGTCTCTGCGGTGCAGCGCCTGTGGATGGATCGAGAGGAAGTCGCGCAAGAGCCAAGCCGACTTCGTCTGCGTATCCTGCGGCTTCACCTGCAACGCCGACGAGAACGCAGCCAACAACGTCGCGGCAGGACAGGACGGGATACCCCGCCCCCGGCAAGCAGCCGGTGCCGGAGGGGTGACAGCGGCCACCAGCTGTTCGAGCACCCGTGAACCCCAACCCACCCGGGTTGAAATCCCCCTCTTTTAAAGAGGGGGAGGATGTCAACTTCTTCTACAAGTCGCTCTCCGCCACCTGATCGCGCGCCGCGAGCCGCTGCTCCACGGCGATCGCGGCCAGCGCGAGCAGCCCACCGGCCAGCAGCGCCAGCGGAAGCAGCATCCACACGAACACCGCGCACATCAGCCAGCCGAACGCCAGCAGCACGGAGCCACCGGGATCGCGCACCGCGCGCTCGGCGGACTCCCGCAGCAGCGCAGGACCCTTCGTTCCGTCCTGGCGCCAGCCCGCGGCGGCGCGCAGCAGCACGACGCCGAGGGCCAGCAGCATCAGCGGCGTCACCATCAGCAGCCCACCGGCGCCCGGCAGCACGTCGGCCTGCGCGAGCGACAGGTTCCACAGCAGCACCAGCGCGATCCCGGTCACCGCGAGACCCGCCGCCCACAGCGCGCGGCAGGCCGCCACGAAGTCCCGCAGCAGGTCGGCGACCCGCACGCTGTCGCCCGACAGATGCCGCCGCAGGTGCGCCGCGCCGGCCGCGAGCGCGGGCAGCGCCGTGACCACCGGCAGCACCAGCAGGGCCACCAGCGCCCCGACGATCACCACCTCGCCGAACAGCGCGAGACCGGTGCCGAACCGCCCCTCCCGCCGACCCGCCACGGCGCTCACCCCTTCAGCCCCTGGGTGGCCACACCGTCCACGATGTAGCGCTGGAACAGCACGAAGAAGATGATCACCGGAGCCAGCGCCAGCACCGCGGCCGCCATCTGCGCGCCGTAGTCGGAGACGCTCGTCTGGTCGGTGAACTGGCGCAGCATCAGCGGCAGCGGGTACTTGTCGGGACTGCGCAGGTAGATCAGCGGCGCCAGGAAGTCGTTCCAGCTCCAGATGAACGCGAAGATCGACGACGTCGCCAGCACCGGCCGCATCAGCGGCAGCATGATCGAGGAGAAGATCCGCAGGTGCCCGGCGCCGTCGATGCGCGCCGACTCGTCCAGCTCACGCGGCAGGTTCCGCATGAACTGCACCATCAGGAAGACGAAGAACGCGTCCGCCGCCAGGAACTTGCCGATCAGCAGCGGGATGTACGAGTCCGTCCAGCCCACCTCGTTGAACATGATGAACTGCGGAATGATCACCACGTGGAACGGGAGCAGCAGGGTGCAGACCATCAGCGTGAAGAACAGCCCGCGGCCCGGGAACTCGATCCGCGAGAAGGCGTAGGCCGACACCGAACAGGACAGGCAGATCCCGATCACCGAACCGACGCCCAGCACCATCGAGTTGGTGAAGAACGTCCAGAACGAGATGCCGCCGATGCCGTCCAGCGCGTTCCGGAAGTTGTCCAGCGTGGTGTTGTCCGGGATCAGGCCGGTCTCGCCGATGATCTGGTTGGTCGGCCGGAACGACGACAGCAGCATCCAGACGCCCGGGTAGAGCATCACGATCGCCACCGCCCAGACCAGCACGTGGAACCCCACGGTCCGGCCCGCGCGCCGGCGCCTCGCCCGGCGCCGCATCGTCTCGCGATCGGTGGCCGGAGCCCGGCGCTCGTCGAGGGTAGCGGTGCTCATCGCCCCTCCCCGGTGTAGTGGACCCAGTAACGCGAGGTCCTGAAGAAGATCAGCGTGATGACGCCGACCACGATCACCAGCAGCCAGGCCATCGCCGCCGCGTAGCCCAACTGCCCCTGGCCGAAACCGCGCTGGTAGAGGTAGAGGGTGTAGAACAGCGTGGAGTTGGCCGGGCCGCCGCGGCCGCCGGAGATGATGAACGCGGACGCGAACACCTGGAACGAGTGGATCGTCTCCAGCACCAGGTTGAAGAAGAGCACCGGCGACAGCATCGGCAGCGTGATCCGGGTGAACTTCCGCCACGGGCCCGCGCCGTCCACGTCGGCCGCCTCGTACAGCTCGCCGGGGATCTGCTTGAGGCCGGCCAGGAAGATGACCATCGGGGCGCCGAACTGCCAGACGGTCAGCAGGATCATCATCGGCATCGTCTTGCCCGGGTCGCCGACCCAGCCGCCCTGCCAGGTGCCGAAGAAGTCGCCGATGTCGTCGACGATGCCCTGGTCGTTGAACATCGCCTTCCACACGATGGCGATGGAGACGCTGGCCCCGATCAGCGAGGGCGCGTAGAACAGCGACCGGTAGGTGCCCTGGCCCCGGCGGCGGTTGTTGAGCAGCATGGCCACGCCCAACGCGGCGGCCAGTTTGATCGGCGTGCCGACGACCGCGTACGTCACGGTGACCTGGACCGAGTCCAGGAAGCGCGGGTCGTCGAAGAGCCGGGTGAAGTTGTCGACGCCGATCCATTCGCCGCCGCGGATCGGGTGGAAGTCGGTGAAGGCCAGATAGAGCGAGGCGATCATCGGTCCGGCGGTCAGCGCGATGAAGCCGAGCAACCAGGGCGCCAGGAAGGCGTAGCCGGCCCTGGTCTCGGCGGCCTTCCGCGACGGCCGCTTGTTCTGCGGCCGTCGCGGGGGCTTGCCGACCTTGGCGGACCGGTTCGCCTCATGGGTGATGGTCATGAGGGGGGTTCCGTTCGGTGCGGTCGTCGTGACCCGGGGGTCACACGGGGTCGGCGGTGATCAGTTGGTCACCAGCAGGTTGGACGCCTCGGAGAACCAGCGCTCCGCGAACTCGGCCGCGTCGATCTGGCCGTAGTCGAACTCCGGGCCGAGCACCTCGACGTACTCGGTCTCCAGGGGACCGAAGCCCTCCGGCTGGAACGGCACGGTCTCGGTGGCGTAGCCCTCGTCCCGCACCAGCTGCTCGTACTCGATGACCCGCTGGTCGAGGCTGCCGTCCTCGACCTCGAGCGCGTCGAGCCTGGCCTGCGACGACGGCACGCCCAGGTCGGTGCCGATGATCTGGCCCGCCTCCGGGTCGTTGATGAGGAAGTCGATCAGCTGCGCGGCCTCCTCCGGGTGCGAGGTGTTGCCGCCCATCGCCAGCTGCATCGTCGGCTTGAAGAACATGTGCTTCTCGCCGTCCGCGCCCGTCGGCATCGGCATCAGCTGGATGTTCTCGCTGCCGAGGTCGGCGCTGTAGCCGCTGATGAAGTTGTCCCAGTGGAACTCGACGGCGGCCTCGCCGCTGGTGAACCCGCCCAGGGGCAGCAACTGCTCGCCGCGCTCCCGCGGGAAGAACGCGCTGTCACCCTCGCGGACCGACTGGGCGCTCTCGATGAAGGCGCGCATGTCGTCCTCGGTGAAGTTCATCTCGCCGGTCTCCGAGAACGGCTCGACGCCCTGCTGGATGAGGTGCTGCATGAAGAACCACCACGTCATGGTGTAGTCGCCCGCGCCGTACACCTGCGGATCGCGGTCCGCGCCGGCCTCGCTGGCCGCCCGGACGAACTCCTGGTAGTCCTCCCAGGTGTAGTCCCAGTCCGGCACCTCGACGCCGAGCTCCGCCACCAGATCGGGGTTCACCATCAGCGCGAGGGTATTGCTGCCGGTGGGAATGGCGACCAACTGTTCGTTGGAACGACCCGAGGCGAGCAGCCCCTCGTCGATCGTCGAGGTGTCGAGGCCGCTTCCCTCGAATTCGCTCATGTCGTACAGCAGACCGTTGTTGGAATATTCCAGGAGCCGGGAGACATCCATCTGCATCACGTCGGGAAGTTCACCCGAGGTGGCGTCCGTGCTGCGCTGCGTCCAGTAGTCCTGGAACTCGGCGAAGCTGGTCTGCACCGTGATGCCCGGGTTCTGCTCCTCGAACAGGTCGATGACGGCCTCGTAACGCGAGGACCGCTCGTCACTTCCCCACCAGGTGAAGTTGAGCGTCACGTCGCCCCCATCGCCGCCGTCATCGCCCCCGGAGCCGCAGGCGGTGAGGGCCAGCGAACCGGCCAGGGCGAGGGTGAGACCACTCATCGCGGTCTTTCTGATTGACATAGGAGCCTCCCTGCTCTGTCAATGTGTAACAACACTCCGGTGGCGGTGGCTTGGCCTTTCCGGCTCCGGCGCCACCCGAAGTGAATCGTTACAATACCTCCGGGCTCCTACGCGGCAACCGGATGGTGGATAACTTTTCAGAAACGCCGTCGTGATCCACCGACACGCGGATCAACTACGAGAACTCTCGAATAAGTAACAGGCCATTCCGGGCGGCCGGCCCCGCCTCCGAGAGGAAGGGAACCGGCCGTTTCCGAAAGGCGATTCAGCAGACTCTGGACATTCAGCTACGCGCCGTGTACCGGATGTTCGGCCGCGGCTGCCGCTCCGCCATCCCCTCCCCGATGAAGTAGCTGGGATGCGGCGGCTGGTTGTACGCCACGTTCTGCCAGGCCACCGCCAGCCGGTACTGCGGGTCGTGCATCAGCGTGCGCAACCGCGACTCCGTCTCCTCGGTGGTCGTGTAGATCCGCAGCGCCGAGTCGTCCTGGGTGCGGTAGACGACCTCCTCGCGCCAGTCCCCGTAGAGGTCCGCCTGGAGCACCGGGGTGCCCTTGGTGTAGTTGTTGGTGTAGACGCCCTCCGGCGCGAAGACCTCGCGCTGCTCGCCCGACTCCCAGTCCCACTTGGCGACGTAGGGTGTGCCGGCCGGATCGATCCCCTCCGCGAAGTCGTGGTCCAGGATCTCCCGCAGCGGGTCCCCGTCCCACCAGACCATGAAGTTGGCCGACGGGATGTCCGTGCCGATCAACGTGCCGTCGGCGGCCCGCAGTTGGCCCTCCCGCGAGTTCCAGGCACCGGTGGCCGTGACCGCCCAGCTCTCCGCGCCCTCGTGGGTCGGGTCGATGTCGCCGATCGCGCCCCGCCCGGTGTCCCTGATGCCGGGCATCTCGTGGATGATCTCGCCGGTCGCCGCGTCCCGGAACGTCGCGCCCCGGTTCCCCGAGGCCGACATGGACTCGTGCGGCGCGAAGACCTCCAACCCCGGGCGGTCGGGAGCGAAGTCGCCCACGTGGAGCGCGTCCCCGTGCCCGAGCCGGGTGTTGTAGAGCACCGAGCCGTCGTCGTCCAGCGTCATCGAGCCGTAGACGATCTCGTCCCTGGCGTCGCCGTCGACGTCCGCCACCGACAGGTTGTGGTTGCCCTGCCCCTCGAACTCCCGGCCCGCCTCGGCCGAGTCGAACGTCCAGCGCTGCTCGAGCCGCCCGCCGGCGAAGTCGTAGGCGGCCAGCACCGTGCGCGTGTAGTAGCCCCTGGCGAACACCACCGACGGGTGCTCGCCGTCCAGATAGGCCACCCCGGCCAGGAACCGGTCCACCCGGTTGCCGTAGCAGTCGCCCCAGGAGCAGGTGTCGCCGCGCGGCGGGGTGTAGTCGACCGTGTCGACGGCGGCGCCGCTCTCCCCGTCGAACACCGTCAGGTACTCGGGGCCCGCCAGCACGTAGCCGGCGGCGTTGCGGTGGTCGGCGGTCGGGTCACCGAGCACCGTGCCGGTGCCGTCCACCGTGCCGTCGGCGGTCTTCACCGCCACCTCGGAGCGGCCGTCGCCGTCCAGGTCGTAGACCATCAGCTGGGTGTAGTGCGCGCCGGCCCTGATGTTGGGGCCGAGGTCGATCCGCCACAGCTGCTCGCCGTCGAGGGTGTAGGCGTCCAGGTAGACGTTCCCCGTGTAGCCGGAACGCGAGTTGTCCTGGGCGTTGCTCGGCTCCCACTTCTGCACGATCTCGTACCGGCCGTCGCCGTCGAGGTCGCCGACGCTCGCGTCGTTGAGGCGGTAGCTGTACGAGGCGCCGCTCGGCGTGACGCCGTCCGGCGGGCGGTTCACCGGGATCTCCCGGTACTGCTCGGCCCAGACGCCGAACCGCGCCGTGCGCTCGGCCTGCCGGCTGCCGCGCACCACCGCCACCTGGTAGACCGAGTCGGCGGTGCCGTGTCGGTCGGTGAAGCTGGTGGCGCCGCTGATCGGGCGGCGGGTGATGCGCTCGCCGTCCCGGTAGACATGGAAGGAGACGGACTCCGGATCGAGGCCGAGCATCCGCCAGCCGACGAAGATCCCGTCCTCGGTCTGGACGGCCACCGGGGCCCGGTCCAGGTTCTCCATCTGCCGGGCCGGCTGGTGCGGCCGCCCGCCGTCGGCGGCGGCGACCGCGGGGGTCGCCAGGCCGGCGGCGGCCGTCGCGAGGGCGGCGAGCGCGGCGGTGAGCAGCGCGCCGAGGCGGCGGGTGCGTCGTGATCCGGGGACGGGGGCGGCGGCTCTGCTGCCCATCCGGGGCTCCTTTGCTGGTCGGAAGGGGGTAGTCCGCTGAGGTATGAATCGATTCATTCGAGCGATGGAAAGCGCTCTCATGTTCGGGGGAGTCTCGCAATCGCTGATCGGTTCCGTCAAGACTTGTGGGAGCCTGTTGGAACTTTGACGGTCGTTGACGGTTCGGTGGGGCCGCTACCGGCGGACGTGCCTGGCCCCTCCGCGGTCGGCGTCAGCCGACCCGGGTGATCACCAGGCCGTTGAGGTGGCCGGTCTGGCCGTAGACGGTGACACCGAGCTGCCCGTCCTGGACCTCGATCAGCGTGAACGTCTGCCGGGTGATGGCGTTGGGCGAGCCGATCACCTGGCCCCGGTCCCCGCCCTCGAGGACGAAGCCGGAGCGGGAAGAGCCGGCCGCGTCGCCCACGTAGGCGGTGGCGGCGTAGGTGCCGTTCGGCACGTCGGTCCTGAACTCGTAGCGACCGTCGAAGTAGGCCACGAAGTCGCGCCCGAGGTCGTCGGTGCCGGGGCCGCGGTCCCGGCTGATGAGGTTGGTGGCGTCGGTGAAGCCGTAGCCGCGCTCGGCCGTGTACAGGGTCTCCGGGCCGACCCCGACGAAGCCCTCGGCGACCGGGCTGTCGGCGGGGCCGAAGTCGTACCGCAGGTCCGCGGAGCGGGTGGTGAGCCGCAGCTTCGCCGAAGGGGCGGACTGGCCACGCCCGTTGACCGCGATCACCCGCACCTCGTAGGCGGTGTCCTCGGCCAGCCCGCCGATGTCGGTGAGCGGGATGGGGGAGGTGGTGGCGAGCGCGAACTCCTCGTCCGAGTGCCGGCGCCGGCGCTGGATCCGGTAGAGCTCGGCGCCCGACACCTCGTCCCAGGTGAGCCTGGCGCCCTCGTGCGAGACCAGTCCCGCGGTCGGCGCGCCCGGCCGGTCGGGGCGGCGGCGCGGCGGCTCGGTGCCGCGGACCAGGCGGGCGAGCGGGACGTCGAGCCGCGCCACGTCGAGCGCGATGAGCCGGGCGACGTGGATCGCGCCGTACCGCTGGAAGTGGGTCTCGTCGATGGTGCCGTAGGGGCGGTTCGGGTAGACGCCGGGCGGCACGTGGAGGAAGAGCGACTTGGCCTCCTCGATGCCGACGCCGTCCAGGTAGGCGCGGCTGGACGCCGAGAGGTCGACCAGCGGCACGTTCTCCTCGGCCGCCACCTCGATCGCCTTCGCGACGTACTCGGGGAACGAGACGTTGAACCGCCCGGTGGTCGGGTTGAAGTCCCGGCGCGAGGCGGGGGTGACGATCACCGGGATGGCGCCGCGGGCGCGGGCGCCGCCGATGTAGTCGTTCCGCAGGAACTCCTTGTAGTCGGCGGGCGGCGTGTAGCGCTCGGGGCGGCTGATGGTGGCGTCGTTGTGGCCGAACTGGACGAACAGGTAGTCGCCCGGCTGGATCTGGTCGAGGATCGCCTGGAGCCGGCCCTCGGCGATGAAGCTGCGTGAACTCCGGCCGCCGATGGCGTGGTTGGCGACGGTCACGGTGTCGGAGAAGAACTGTCCCAGCACCTCGCCCCAGCCGGCCTGCGGCGCGTAGGAGGGGTCGTAGGTCTGGGCCGTCGAGTCGCTGGCGAGGTAGATCGTGGGTCCGGTGCCGGCCTCGGTGCCGGTGCCGGTGCCGGTGTTTGGGGTGCTCGCGTCGGCGGCGCGCGCGGTGCCGGGCAGCGCGAGGCCGGCGGCGCCGGCCGCGGCGGCTCCGGCGACGGCGGCCCGCAGAATCGTCCGTCTGCGGTGGCCTTCGGGGCGGCGTCCCTCGGCGGGCGTGGCAGCTGTTCCGTCCATCCGTTCACTCCTGTGTGGTTGGTGGCACGGGCCTGCCCTGGGCGCTCTCCGCTCCCGCCCGGGCAGGCCGGGGCGCGCGACGACCGGAGGTGAATCGATTCATCGCGTGACCGTGGACGACCTGGGGTGAAGGGGAGGGGGAGCGCCGGGGCAAGCGCTTGCTGATATCGCCGAGAGTGTTCCCGTTGGGGCGAGCGGGAGTCAAGGGGCGTGACGGCGTGACGTGTTGGGTCCGTGTGGAGCGCCCTGTCCGCCACTGCCGGTGGCGCCCCGCGTTGTCAGTGCCGGGGGAGACAATCGCGGCATGGAAGAAAAGGTCATCCCGATCCTGCGCGTGGCGGACGCCGCGGCCGCCGTCGCCTGGTACCGGCGGCTGGGCTTCGTCCAGCAGTGGGAGCACCGGTTCGAGCCCGGTTTCCCCGTGTTCACCGAGGTGGCGCGCGGCGGTGTCCGGCTGTTCCTGTCGGAGCACGAGGGCGACGCGCGGCCGGACACCCTGGTCTATCTGCGGGTGCGCGATGTCGACACCGTGGCCGCCGAGTTCGGCGTCGAGCCGGAGGCCGCGCCGTGGGGCCGCGAGATCGAGTTGCGCGACCCCGACGGGAACCGGCTCCGGATCGGCACGCCGGAGGCCGCCTCTGAGAGTTGAGCCGCGCCCGCCGGTTCGGGCTGAACGAACAGAAGTTCGGGCATACTGTGAAGAAGTGTCGAAGATCGCGGGCGGTGGGACGGCCGTGGATCGGGGGGTGGCGGGGATGGCGGAACGAGCGGTGGGAGCGACCCTCGCGTGGAAGTGGCAGCCGGCCGCGGCCTTCGGCCTGTTGCTCGTGCTGGTGGCGGGTTGGCTGTTCGCCCTCGTGCCGGGCCGGCTCGACGCGCGCGACGCGTGGGAGGCCGCACCCGCCTGCGCGGCCGGCGAGCCGGCCGCCGACTGCCGGGCTCCGGTGCCGGCCACCGTCGTTCGCACGGAGGACGAGGCCCGTGGGAAGGGCGTCCGGTACTGGCTCGTCGTCACCGAGGCCGGCGCGGACACCGAGCGGTATGTCCGGATGCAGGGCCGGGAGCCCGTCTACGACGCGGTGCGCCCCGGCGACGAGGTCACGCTGACGTACTGGCGCGGCGAGATACGGGAGGTCGGCTTCGCCACCGGCATCCAGAGCGCCTACGCCTCGCCGTTCCAGGGCTGGCAACTGCCGCTGGGCTTCGGCCTGATGATGCTGTCCTTCGGTCTGTCGGTGCTGTGGATGGCCTGGTGGATCCGCTACCGCTACCCGCGCACCACGCATGCCGTCCCCTGGCAGTCCACCGTCGTCGTCGGCGCCGTCCTGCTGGGCACCGTCGGCGTGGTGGCGAGCATGGCGAGTGCGGGCGTGCCGCAGGCGCTGTTGGTCACGGCGGCGGCCATACCCCCGGTGGCGGGGCTCACCGCGCTGCTCGGTTGGTGGTGGCTGCGGCGGGCGCGGCATGCGGAGCGCGTCGAGCACATCGTCGCCGTGCTCCCCGGCGAGCGGATGATCGTCCGCGCCACCGTCCAGGGGGACGTGTCCTACAGCCGGCCCGGGTTCGACTTCCTGGTGCTGGGGGACGGCCGCCCGGCGGCCACCCCGGACCCGGCCGGGCGGGTGGCGCTCCGGGCGCTCCCCGAGGCCCTGACGGTCCTGGGCGTCAGGCCGTTCCGGCCCGGCGACCACAACGCCTGGCCGAACGCCTACGGTTGGGATGGCGTCGTCATCGAGTGCCGGGACGGCGCGGCGGCGGTCCTCATCGCCGCCAGGCGCCGCGACGCCCCGTCGATCCTCGGCGCCCTGGCCACCGCGCCGGTGGCCGGCAGCCACCCGGCGCCGCGCTGAGGGCCGGCGGCGGCCGGGAGTTGGGCTCGTGACGGATCACGGCGGGAAAGAGGGGGTCAGGGCATGAGCGGAACGGTGGCGGCGGTCAGCAGCAACGGGGAGTACTCGTTCACGAAGCCGAACCGGGAGAGCATCACCCTGCTCGCCGGCCTGGGCGTCGAGGGGGACGTACACGCGGGGGTGACGGTCAAGCACCGCTCGCGGGTCGCCCAGGACCCCACCCAGCCGAACCTGCGCCAGGTGCACCTGATCCAGGAGGAGCTCTTCGCCGAGCTGGGGGAGGCGGGCTTCCTGGTGGCCCCTGGCGAGCTCGGCGAGAACATCACCAGCCGCGGCGTCGACCTGCTCGGCCTGCCGGTGGGCGCGCTGCTGCGCATCGGTGCCGAGGCCGTGGTCGAGGTCACCGGCCTGCGGAACCCGTGTCTGCAGATCGACGGCTTCCAGCCGGGCCTGCTGAAGCAGGTGGTCGGTCGCGATGACCTCGGCAACGTCGTGCGCAGGGCCGGGATCATGAGCATCGTGCAGGCGGGCGGCGCGGTGCGCCCCGGCGACCCGATCACCGTGGAACTGCCGGCCGGGCCGCATCGCCCGCTGGACCGGGTCTGAGCGGCACCGGTCTCGGAGGGCCGGGGCTTCCATGAGGCCGGAGCGGTGGTGGCGGAGACACCGGTGACGTCACGGATCGTCAGGCCGGACCTGCAGGTAATGCCAGCAGGGGACCCGTAGCGCCCCGCCGTCCTCCCAGATCAGGAGGGCGGCCAGGCCGCCGGCGCCGACCGGCGTCAACGAGTGCGACGTCACCGTGTGCCACCGTCCGCCGTGTATGACGACCGTGCCCGGCTCGATGCCGATCGCCATCCGGGTGGGCAGGTCGGTCACGACTCGGAGGCGGGCTTCAGGTTGTCGAAGGCGGTCGTCCATTCGTAGCCGCCTCCTCGGGGGCGGACGAACGCCAGGCGGCTGGTGATCCGGTCGGTTTCCTTCTCCCGCTCGATCAGCCCGGCCATCAGGAGCCCCACGCGCCCCGTTGGCACGTCCTGCACCACGGTCGGCTGCTGTTCGGATCGTGTGCTTGCGGACACACCAAGTGAACGACCCTGCTGGTCGGCGAACTTGCACACGGCTCGCACAGCTGCCGAGCGATTGGTGCGAACCGGTGGAACTATGGAGGGAAGGACAGTCGACGGAGAGACGCACCCCATGAGTGGCACCATGGTTCCCGGACCCGGCACCAATGTCGCCAACCTCCGCAAGGAGCGTGGCCTGAAGCAGGTCGCCCTCGCCCGACGCGCCGGCATCTCCGTGTCTCTGCTCAGCAAGATCGAGGTGGGCGACCGGACGCTGACCCAGGGCGTGGCGGCATCGCTCGCCCACGCCATGGGGCTGACCCTCGACGAGTTGTTGGGCCGGGTGCCGGTCGGCCGCTCGGCGGAGGAGAACCTGACCAGCCTCACCTTCGCCATCCGCCGGTTCGACATCGCGGACACTCCGCCGACCGCGCCGCACGAGTTGCCGCGCGAGGTGGCCGAGCTGATCCAGCACCGGCACAACTCCGAGCTGGCCCGGGTCCTGGCCAAGCTGCCGGGGATTCTGACGAGGGCCACCAACCACGCCCACGCGGTCGGCTCGCCCGCGGCCTGGACGCTGGTCGCCGACGTGTACAGCGCCGTGTACTGGCTCGCGGCTCGGCACCGGTGGATGCACCTCGCCGAACTGGCGGTCATGAAGCAACGCTTGGCGGCGGAGCGGGCCGACCCCGTCGCGGCCACCCTCGCCGCCCGCGATGAGGCCGGCGCCTTCCTGAACTCAGGGGATTTCGCGGGCGGCCTGGCGGTGGTCGACCGCGCGGTCGTGGCGGCCGAGTCGACGCTGCGCGGGAGGGATCGCGCCTTCGGGCTCGGCATCCTCCACCTGCGGGGGCTGACGCTGGCGGGACGCCTCAACGACAGGGCCACGGTTGAGCGGCACACCGAGGCCGCGTGGCGGGTGGCCGACGAGTTCGCCGAGGATGTCGACGAGCACGGCCTGCACTTCGGACCGGAGAACACGGCGGTGCACGTGGTCTCCACCGCCACCGACCTGGGGCTGCACCGGAACGCCATGGACACCGCCCAGGACCTGCTGCGGAGCGGACTGGCCCTGCCGTCCACCCGGATCGGTCCCCTGTACATGAACCTCGGCCGGTCACAGCTCGCGTTGGGGGACCGGGACGGCGCTCTGGAGTCGCTGGAGTCGGCGTGGGACGCGGCCCCCGAGATGGCGGCCGTGCACCCCACGAGCCAGGAACTCATGCGGGTGCTGACGTCCCTTCACCGGCGGAGCAACCCCCGCCTGACCCGGCTGGCGAAGCGCGCGGGCGTCAGGATCTGACCGCCGTCGAACGTGCGGCAGACCCGCCGGGCCGTGTTTCGATCGGCAGCCAGAGGTAAGGCGAATTGTCATGTCTGCCTACAAAGTGCGTTCCGGCCCAGTGGCGTCAGCGATCGCCGTCGTCGTAGACATCGCCGCGGCCGTCATCGGTCTGTGGATCCTGATGTACCTGCTGGACGCTAACCCGGACAACGATCTGGTGAGCCTTCTCAGACACCTGTCGAGATGGTTGGCGAGCGGACTCGCGGCCGTGGTCTACCTGTTCGTCGGCCATCTGGTGGCATCCCGGGTACGCCGCCTGTAGGGCGTTCCGAGCGACGAGCGGCAGCGATGGCCGGCGCCGCGTTCAGGTAAGCGCCGCGAGGAGTTCGCGTTCGCGCCGCGCGCTGAGGCCGGCGCGGCGTTCGCGGGTGAGGCCCTGGTCGCGTTCCCAGCGGAGGGTGTCGGCCAGCAGCTCCGCTCGGGGGCGGTGGCGGAGTCCCGCGGTGCGGGCCGCGGTGCCGGTGCGGGCCGAGAAGCCTTCCCAGCCGGGCTCGACCAGCCACATCGGCAGCGACTCGGGCCCCATGAACTCGGCCACGTCGTGCGCCAACAGCCAGTCCGAAGTGGCGGTCACCACCGGGCCGGCGTGGCCGCCGACGGTGCGGGAGAGGTCGATCCACTCGCCGAGCGGGAGGACGGGGCCGACCGCGTCGTAGGTGCCGGTGTGGCCTGCCTCGGCCGCGTCCAGCAGCCAGTCGGTGAGGTCGCGGACGTCGACCACCTGGGTCGGCATGGCGGGCGTGTCGGGGACCAGCATCGGGCCGTGGGGGTCGCGTGCCGCGCGGGCCACCCAGTAGCCGGAGCGGCCGCTGTGGTCGCCGGGGCCGCCGATGAGGCCGGCGCGGGCGATGAGGAGGCGGTCGCCGACGGCGGCCGTCGAGGCCGACTCGCAGGCCGCCTTGGCCTCGCCGTACAGCTCGCGGTCGACCTCGTCCCGGTCGGTCGGCGCGCGAAGGGGCGTCGACTCGTCGGCCCCCGACTCGGCGTGCGAGGCGTAGACGTTGCCCGAGGAGACATAGACCCAGTGCCTGGCCCGGCCGGCCAGCGCGGCCAGGGCCCGCCGGACGAAGCCCGGCTGCCAGGACACCTCGACGACCGCGTCCCAGTCGCGGTCGAGCACCCGCTCGTACGCCGAGGGGGCGCGGCGGTCGGCGGCCACCAGCTCCGCTCCGGCCGCCACGGCTCCGCTCTCGCCGCGGGCCAGGCACGTCACCCGGTGACCGCGCCCGATCGCCGCCCGCGACACCTCGCGTCCCACCCATGCCGTTCCGCCGAGCACCAGAATGTCCATGCGGCCAGCCAAGCACCGGCGAGCGGCCGCCGCCCAGGAAGTTAGCCGAGGGCAGAGCCGCGCTACCGCGGCAGGCCGCGCACCGTCTCCGCCAACGCCTCGTCGGTCGGCGTCGGTTCGATGCCGAAGGTCGCCGTGGCGGCGCTGGAGTCCAGCACGAACGGCTTCCTGAACTGGTACTGGGTCTCCCGGAGTTCCCTGACCGTGGGGTTGCCAAGGCCGCCGAGCCACAGCACCGCGCCCGGCATCCCGGAGAGGCGGGGCGCGGGGGCGTCGGCGAGGGAGCAGGCGAGGGTGGCGAGTTGGCGGATCGACCGAGGCGGGGGCGTCGGCACGTGCCAGGCACGGCCCCAGGCGCGCTCGTCGGTGGCGACGGCGACGAGGGTGCGGGCGACGTCGCCGGCGTACGTCCAGCTGTGCGGGGCGTCGACGTCGGCCGGCACCCGCGCCCGCCGGCCGGCCAGCACCGCGGGCAGCACGGCGGCGGTCAGCATCGACGAGGTGCCGGCGCCCAGGTAGTCCGAGCCGCGGACCTCGGTGGCCCTGACCTGCCCGGCCTCGTGCGCGGCGCGGGCGTCCTCCCACATCCGGGCCCGCACTCGCCCCTTGACGCCCGCGGCGCGCAGCGGGGTCTCCTCGGTGAGGACGCCGTCGACCGGCCCGTAGCCGTAGAGGTTGGAGGTGGTCGCCAGGACGGCGCCGGTCGAGCGGGCGGCCTCCAGCAGCGCGGCGGCCAGCGGCGGCCACTCCGTGGCCCAGCGGTGGTAGGGGGGACCGGCGCAGTTGTAGAGGGCGGCGGCGCCTTCGGCGAGGCCGGTGAGGGCCGCCGCGTCGGCCGCGTCCGCCGTCACCCGCTCGACGGCGGGGTGTTCGGGGCCGGTGCCGCTTCGCGTCACCAGCCGCACCTCGTCGCCGCGGGCGGCGAGGAGGCGTGCCGTGGCGGATCCGACCGGACCCGCTCCGACGATCACGTGTAGGGACATGGGGCAACGCTCCTTGGGCACCGTTCTGGGGGTACGCCGTTCTCGTGCGAGAACACCGTTCTCGCGGGGCTTCGTGCAGCGTACGCCCTCGGAAGGGCGATTTTCAAGAACGATGTTCTCGTATCGCTCCACCGTTCTCGCCCGTGTCATAATCCGGGCATGTCAGGGAGAAGGTTCCGCGAGCGGGTCCGCACCGAGATCACCGAGGAGATCCTCAGTGTCGCCCGCCGCCACCTGGCCACGGAGGGAGCCAGCCTCTCGCTGCGGGCGGTGGCCCGAGACACGGGGCTCGTGCCGTCCGCGCTGTACCGCTACTTCGACAGCCGCGAAGCCCTGCTCACCGCGCTGATCACCGAGGCGTACGAGGCCCTGGCCGGCTCGGTGGACGCCGCCGTCGCCGCCGTCCCGCCCGCCCGCCCGGCCGAGCGCTGGCTCGCGGTCTGCCACGCGGTGCGCGCCTGGGCCCTCGCCCACCCGGCCGAGTACGGCCTGATCTACGGCAGCCCCGTGCCCGACTACGCCGCCCCCCGGCAGACGGTCGCGCCGGCCGCGCGCATCCTGCTCACGGTGACCGGCATCCTGATCGACGGCGCGGCCGCCGGGCACCGCCCACCCGTGCCGGACCGGCCGCTGCCCCCCGCGGTGCGCGAGGACCTGAACCGGCTGACGGCCTACTGGCCCACCACCCTCCCCGACCTGCCCGTCTCCCTGGAGTCCGTGCTGGCCATGGCCCTCACCCTGTGGACCCAGCTCTTCGGCCTGGTCGGCTTCGAGACCTTCGGCCGGCTCGACGACATGATCGAGGCCAGGCGCGACTACTTCGACCACCAGGCGCGGGTGATGGCGGACCTGGCAGGTCTCACCGCGCCGCCGGCCGGGTCCTGAGCGAAGGACCGGCGGCCGGCTCCCGGGCGATCAGCCGGCGGTGTCGTCCCACGGCGGGTCGGCGTCGTGGACCAGCAGGGCGATCTGCACGCGGTTGTTGAGGCCGAGCCGGGTGAGGATGCGGGAGACATGGGTCTTCACCGTCGGGACGGCAAGATGGAGTCGCCTGGCGATCTCCGCGTTGGAGAGGCCACGGCCGATGGCCCCCGCCACCTCGCGTTCGCGCTCGCCGAGCAGGGCGAGCCTGGCCCTGGCCGCGGTGGCGCGGTCGTCCTGGCCCGGGGCGCCGGTCACCCGCTGGATCAGCCGGCGGGTGACGGCGGGCGAGAGGACCGGGTCGCCGGCGGCCACCGAGCGGATGGCCGCCACGATCTCGCGCGGCGGGGTGTCCTTGAGGAGGAAACCGGCCGCGCCGGCGCGCAGCGCCCGCAGGACGTGCCCGTCGGTGTGGAACGTCGTCAGCACCAGCACCTCGGGTGCGTCGACCCCGGCGCGCAGCGCCTCGGTGGCGGTGAGCCCGTCGACGTCCGGCATCCGGATGTCCATCAGCACCACGTCGGGGCGGTGGCCGGCCACCAGCGCCGCCACCTCGCGGCCGTCGGCGGCCTCGGCGACGACCTCGACGTCGGGCGCGCCGCCCAACATCAGGCGGAGCCCGGCCCGCACGATCGCGTCGTCGTCGACGAGCAGGACGCGGATCACCTGCCGACTCCCTTCTCCGCCGGCGGCCAGGGCAGCCAGGCGCGGACCAGGAACCCGTCGGCTGCCGGGCCGGCCCTGAGCTCGCCGCCGGCCAGCCTGGCCCGTTCGGCGAGCCCGACCAGGCCCTGGCCGCCGCCGGCGACCCGGGGGAGCGGGTGGGGGCGCGCGGTGGCGGCGGACGGCGCGCTGTGGATCTCGACGGTGAGCCGGTCGGCCGGACGCCCGGCCACCCGGATCGCGACGGCCGCGCCGGGGGCGTGCTTGCGCGCGTTGGTCATGGCCTCCTGGACGATGCGGTAGGCCGTCCTGCCGACCAGCGGCGGCGGCGAAGGGCCGGCCGGCGGCCCGGTGAGCTCGATGCGGCCGCCCGCCGCCCGGCCCTCGGCCACCAGCCGTGGCAGGTCGGCGAGTTCGGGCTGCGGCCGGTCGCCGTCCGACGGGTCGGCGCGGAGCACGCCGATGACCTCCCGGAGGTCGCTCAGGGCCAGGTGCGCGCTCTCCCTGATCACCCCGGCGGCCCGGGTGATCTCGTCGCGCGGGGCCGCGGTGTTGAACTCCAGCGCGCCGGCGTGCACGCTCAGCAGCGAGAGGCGGTGGCCGAGCACGTCGTGCATCTCGCGGGCGATCTCCTCGCGGGCCTCGCGGCGGGCCCGCTCGGCCCGCAACCCGGCGTCCGCCTCCGCCAGTTCGGCCCGCTCGCGGAGCGAGGCGATCAACTGCCGCCGGGAGCGGCGGAACAGCCCCCAGCCGATCGTCCCGGCCAGCAGTGCGAAGTAGGTGCCGGCCGACGAGGCCCGGTCGGGGGCCAGATCCGGCAGCTGCCACAGGAGGACGGGCAGCGGCGCGAAGGCGAGCGCCGCCACCCAGGCCGTGGTCCGCCAGGGGCGGGTGGCGGCCACCGTGAACACGGCCACCATCGCCGGGCCCGTCAGATAGTGCGCCTGGCTGCCGGCCAACAGCAGCGCCACCGCCAACTGCACAGGCCAGCGGTGCCGCAGCAGGATCGCCGCGCAGCCCAGGCCGCCGACGACCTGGTCGACGGCCCGCCAGACGGGGCCCGGGTCGCCGTCGACCGGGATCGACTGGGAACTGACCGCGGCGAAGCCGGCGGCGAAGAGCAGCAGCCCCAGGTCGACGGCCCAGTCCCGGCGGCCGCGTGGGATGTGGCGCATGTCCTGGCAATCTACGCGGCGGGTGGCCCGGGCGGGAGCGGTGGCCGGGGAGTCGATACCTAAGGATGACGGGCGGCCGGGCGAAGTGCGCCTTTGGACCCCGGGGTTCGAGACCGAAGCCGGACGCGCGGCCGGGACCCGGCTCCCTAGCGTCGAGGCATGATGTCGACCGCGCCGCGGAACTCGCCGCTGACCGCCCTGTCGGGCCTGATCTGCTTCGTCCTCGTCGTGGGCGGGGCGAGTGGGCTGCTTTATGAGTGGTTCGGAGTGTTCCGGGTCTTCGGGTTCCTCCGCGTGCTGGCGCCCGGAGGCTACGAGACCTACGCCTATGTGGTCATGATCGTGCTCGGCCTGGCGATCGGCGCGGCCGGCGAGCGGGCCGGGCGATGAGGCGGGCGGGGGTGGTGGATATCCCGTGGCCGGTTGTCAGTGGTGGCTGAGAGTATCGACGGCATGGGGACACAGCGGGAGGGAAGCGCGGTTCAGGCCAGGAGCCGCGAGGAGTTGGCGGCGCTCGTCGCCGCCGGCGCGAGCCCGAGATGGCTGATGTTCTGGGGGCACCAGCCCCGGGCCGACGGCCGGTTGGGGGCCGGGGTGCTCAGCCAGTGGTGTCCCTCGCCCTTCGTGGTGGCCGGGGTGGAGTACGCCACCGCGGAGCACTGGATGATGGCCGGCAAGGCACGGCTCTTCGGCGACGCCGACTCGGCGGCGAGGATCCTCGCCTCCGACCAACCGGCCCAGGCGAAGAAGCTGGGCCGGCGGGTGCGGGGATTCGACGAGGAGCGCTGGCTCGCCTCCTGCTTCGAGCTCGTGGTCGAGGGGAACGTCGCCAAGTTCGGCCAGGACCAGGCCAGGCTCGCCTACCTGTCCGGCACCCGCGACCGGGTGTTGGTCGAGGCCAGCCCGCTCGACCGAATATGGGGCATCGGGCTGGCCGCCGACGACGAGCGGGCCGAGGATCCGGCCCGCTGGCGTGGGCGGAACCTGCTCGGTTTCGCGCTGATGGAGGCGAGGGCCCGGCTGGCCGCCGCGCACGGCGAGGCGTGAAGGACCCGGGGGCGCCTCAGGCGAGGGACTCGAAGTAGGCCCGCTGCGCCGGGAAGTAGTCGGCGAAGTCGGGCCGCGGCCCGCCCGTGCGGGCGGCGGTGAGCAGATCCAGGTAGTACTCCCATCCCGGGCCCACCGAGCCGAGCTGCTCCGTGGAGGCGAGGTGGTGGACCAGCCGCAGCTCGGTGGTGCCTTCGGTCTCGGCGAGCAGCAGCTCCATCGCCCAGCTTCCGGCCTCGTCCTCCATCGCGACGGCGAGCTGCCGCGGCGGCTCGCAGGCGTCGATCCGGACCGGGCACCACGGCGCCGAATCCTCGAACGCCAGCTGCACCTCCACGGTGCGCCCGGGCGCCGCGTCACCGCGCCAGGGGCCGAACCAGCGTGCGGTGCGGTCCGGTTCCGTGACGCTCGCCCAGACGTCGGCGACCGGGGCGCGGTAGGTGCGGGTCAGGATCAGATCGCATCCCGTCGGCGTGGGAACGAGTCGGCCGGTGGGCTCCTGGGTCATGCCGTGTCCTCTCTGGGGCTGGGTTCGGCGTCCGCCGCGGCGGTCTCGGTCTCGGTCTCGGCCCGGCTCCGCTCCCGGCGCGTCCGGTGGACCTCGGTCCCCAACGCGTCGAGGCGCTGCGACCAGTTGGGCTGCTGGGATTCGAACCGGGCGAGCCAGGCGGCGAGCTGGGACAGCCGGGAGGGCACGAGCGAGTAGTGCCGGTGGCGCCCGACCTGCTCGTCCCGAACCAGGCCGCTCTCCCGCAACACCCGCAGATGGCGGCTCACCGCGGGCCGGCTGATGTCGAACCGGCCCGCGATCGCGCCCGCCGTCAACGGGGCGTGGCGCAGCATGACCAGGATCTCCCGGCGCACCGGATCCGCGATGGCGTCCGCCACCTCGCTCAGCTCGTCCACGAACGAAAGCGTAACCTATGGGTTACGCGTTAGGCCAGCGCCCGGGCGGCGGGCACCCTCGGTGGCATGGCGCCGAGCCTAGGGCGTGTTGGCCGGGGTGATCTCGTACGACCGCAGCAGCCGGGCGAGTTGTCGGCCGGCCGCGAGCAGCGGTTCCTCGGTGCGTCTGACCTGGGCGGTGACCTCCGCGCCCTCCAGGGTGCTGATGACGGTGGTCGCCAACTCGCGCGCCACGTCGGCCGGGAAGCCGCCCCGCAGCAGCTTGTCCGCGACCAGTCGCTCCCAGTCGTGCAGCGCGGCGCCGCAGGCCCGCTGGATCTCCGAGTCGGTGCCGAGGGTCTCCAGGGCCGCCGCCGTGACCGGACAGCCGTCGATCCAGCCAGAGGCGCGCAGTTCCTTCGCGAGCAGCCGGGCGCTGGCGTCCACCGCCTCGGCCGGTTCTTCCCGGCTGTCCAGCGCGGTCGCGAGGAGCGCGGCGAACTCGCGGCCGCTGTGCTCGATCGCCGCGACGGCCACGGCCTCCTTGCCCCCGGGGAAGAAGTGGTAGACGGAGCCCATGGTGGCCCGCGCCTCCTGGGCGATCTGCTTGACGCCGGTGCCGACGTACCCCTGCCGCTGGAGCAGGCGCGCGGCGGCGACGACGATCCGGTCCCGGGTGCTGGTCTGCATGGCGCCACCGTACCGCGCCGCTGAGTAGAGCGTTCGTTTTAGTGGTGTGCTACGGTGCCCTGGCTCTGGATAGAGCGTTCGTTTTAGTGATGAGAACGAGCGAGAACGAGCGAGAACGAGCGAGAACGAGGGAGATCCCGACATGAGCAGCGTCAGTTCCGGCCGGTCCGTCACCGTGGTGGGCCTCGGCCCGATGGGCCAGGCGATGGCCGGCGCTTTCCTGGACCGCGGCTACGCGGTCACCGTGTGGAACCGCACCGCCTCCCGCGCTGACGACCTGGTGGCGCGCGGCGCCGTGCTCGCGCCCGACGTCGCCGAGGCGGTCGCCGCCAACGAGGTCGTGATCCTCAGCCTCACCGACTACGCGGCGATGTACGCCGTGTTGGAGCCGGCCGAGGCGTCGCTGGCCGGCCGGGTCCTGGTCAACCTCAGCTCGGACACGCCCGAGAAGGCCAGGGCCGCCGCCCGCTGGGCGGACGAGCGCGGCGCCGCGCACCTGACCGGCGGCGTCACCGTGCCGCCCGCCGGGGTCGGGCAGCCGGAGTCGTCCACCTTCTACAGCGGACCCCGGGGCGCGTTCGACGCCCACCGGCCGCTGCTGGAGGTGGTGACCGGCCGGACGCCGTACTGCGGCGAGGACCCGGGTCTTGCCGCGCTCTTCTACCAGATCGGCATGGTGATGTTCTGGACCTCCATGCTGAGCTACTGGCAGGCGATCGCCCTCGCGCGGGCGAACGGTCTGACGGCGGCCGACATCCTGCCGCACGCCACCGACACCGCCAACTCGCTGCCCGGGTTCTTCGCCTTCTACGCCGGACGCGTGGACGCCGGTGACCACCGGGGCGACGTCGACCGGCTGGCCATGGGCGTGGCGAGCGTCGAGCACATCCTGCGCACCAACGTCGACGCCGGCGTCGACACCGCGTTGCCGGCCGCGGTCGTCGACCTCTTCCGGCGCGGCATGGACGCCGGCCACGCGGCGGACAGCTTCTCCAGCCTGGTGGAGCTGCTGAGGAAGCCCGCCGCGTAGCCGGCGCCCGAGTGCCGCGAGGGGGCGGCCGTGGTCCGGCCGCCCCCGAGCGGAACTAGCTCGCGTAGGTCTCGTACTCGGCGACCCTCGGGGTGCCGGTCGAGCTGGTGATCTCGAAGGTGATCTTGCGCAGCGAGGTCGCGGGGAAGGTGATGACGCGCGCCCCGGTGCCGGAGGCCAGGACGGCGCCGGTGTCGGCGTTGACCACCCGCCAGGACCCGATGTTGCCCACCGCGCCCGACGCCTCGCGGATGTTGATCGAGGAGACGGTGGTGGCCGAGCTCCACTTGATCGAGACGGAGCCGGTCGAGCCGGACGGCGACCAGTAGGTGTTGAGGTTGCCGTCCCGCACGTTGCCGTAGCTGGTGCCGCTGGCCTTGCTGCTGCCGTCCGAGTCGCCCGCGAGGCTCAGGTTGGTCCCGGTCGGCGGGTCGGTCGGATCCGGGTCCGTCGGATCCGGGTCCGTCGGGTCGGGGTCGGTCGGGTTCGGGTCGGTCGGGTCGGGGTTCTGCGGCGTGCAGTTGCCGTCCGACTCCCGCAGCCCCTTGTTGGCGCCCGCCGTCTGGCTCACGACGCTCGGCACGCAGCTGGCGGCGTCCAGCGTGTAGGAGTAGGGGATGCTGACCGAGGTGTTGGACTGCGGGTTGGGCCCGGCCGGGTTGGTGTCCGTACCGGGGCTCGACCAGGTCACGTTGTCGAACGTGTTGCCGTTGACCTGCCAGTAGCCGGCCTCGGAGGTGTAGAAGGTGCCGAGGACGTCCTTGGAGTCCTCGAAGTAGTTGTTGTCCACCCTGGCGCGCGCCCCGGCCCGGGAGTTGATCCCGGACTCGTTGAGGTTCACGTAGTGGTTGTTGTAGATGTGCGCGATGCCCCCGCGCAGCAGCGGGGTGCGGGAGTCGATGTTCTGGTACAGATTGTGGTGGTAGGTGATGAAGCCGTTGGAGCGGTCGCTCTCGCTCGACCCGACGAGCCCGCCGCGGCCGGAGTTGCGCAGGATGCTGTAGGACAGCGTCACGTACTGGGTGTTGTCCTTCAGGTCGAAGAGCCCGTCGAAGCCCTCGGACTCGCCGCCCGACGCCTCCAGCGTGACGTGGTCGACCCAGACGTTGCGGACGTCGCTCTCCATGCCGATGGCGTCGCCGCCGTTGGAGGTGGGGGAGCCCGACTTCTTGACGTTCCTGACCGTCACGTTCTGGATGATGATGTTGCTGGCCTCACGGATGTGGATGCCCAGCTGGTCGAAGACGGCTCCGCCGCCGACGCCGACGATCGTCACGTTGCTGATCTGCTTGAGCTCGATCACGCCGTCGGCGGTGTTGCAACTGCCGCCCGACACCTTGCTGGTGTTGCCGTGGTTGATGGTGCCCTCGACCTGGATGGTGATCGGGGTGCTGCTGCTGGCCCGGCCGCACAGTGCCTGGTGGATCGCGGTTCCGGTGGTGGCCCGGACGGTCGCTCCGCCGGCGCCGCCCGTGGTGCCGCCGTTCTGGGTCGCGTAGCCCGTGGCACTGCCCGACGCCGCCGACGCCTCAGGCATCGACAGCACCACGCCGGTCATGACCAGCATGGCCAGCAAGGCCAGCGCCGCGTACATACGTGGCGCGACTGAACCTCTCATTGTCGGCTCGCCCTTCGTGTGGGGGGTGCGTGGAGGCCGCCGTGCCGTGCCCCGCCGAGACACCCCGGCACCGCACGGAGACCTGTTGCGGGAAGCCGCCGTCGCGGAACCGCGAGGGGACGGCCTGGAACGTGTACGTGACGGTGCCGTAGGCCCGTCACCCCGTCCCGGGGGCGAAGGGGCACGCCCGAACACTGGTGGCTCACGTGCAACGTGGAGCGGGGGATGGAAGGTGACGGGAAAGCGGGGATGGGAAAGCGCTTTCTGTTCGGCGACAATAGGTTGATGCCGGGCGAGCTGACAAGGGATCGGCCGATACGAGTTCGAGCGCGGGGGCCCGTCCTCGTCAGCGGAAGATGGCGAGGGCGTCCAGCTCCAGACGACGTCGACGGGCGGAAAGCTGCTGACTGATTGATTGACCATGATTGGTCGTACCGGGGTATAGCTTTCCGTCATGGATCAAGGGATGGTTTCGGCGACGCGGGCCGCTCGGATACTCGGGGTGTCAACGCGGACGCTGCGCAGGTATACGGCTTCTGGGGTGCTGGCTGACCGGCGGTCTCCGGGTGGGAAGCGGATCTTCTCCGTGGTGGAGTTGGAGGCGTTGCGCACGGAGGCCGGGAAGCTCCCGGACGTTGAGGGCGTGGTGCTGTATGGCCGGGTGTCGTCCCAGCGGGAGCGCGCCGAAGGGGGTCTTGATCGGCAGATGGCCCGGTTGCGGAAGGCCGCTGCGGGACGGCCGGTGGTGGGCGAGTTCTTCGACGTTGCTTCGGGGCTGTCGGACCAGCGGCGGGGCCTGCGGCGGGCGATGCCGTGGGCCACCAGCGCCTCGGCGTAGGGGCGGAAGGTGGCGAGCACGATGGGGGTGAGGAACGGCCGGTGCACGTTGGCCTTCGGGAACTCCCCGCTGACCAGTTCCGCCGCCGGCTGGCCCGAGGGGAAGACGAAGTCGTAGCCGTCCAGGTTGCCGTTGGCCATCGCGCGCGAGCCGGGTGCCCGCGTCATGTGCACCTCGATGTTGTGGCGCAGCAGGATGCGCCTGACCTCGGCGTCCTCGAAGAACTCGGTACGGGAGGCCGCCCGGCCCTCCAGTGTGACGACCCGCTCGAAGGGGAGTGGCAGCACGCCACCGAGGGACAGCAGGAGGCAGCCGGCCAGCACTGCGGCGAACACCGGGCCGGCCGACCCGAAGAACCGCCGGTGCACCCGGAAGAAGGAGGGCGGCGCTTCGATCGTTAGGAGTGGCTGCTCCACAGTGCTGGCTCCCCCGTCACCCGACGCTCCCCATGCGCGGGACCACCAGGACAGGCAACCACCCACCGGTGGCATCGGCCGGTCGCCGTTGTGGCCGTCACGCCAACGCGGCGTGGATGAACCGTGAATGCCTCAGGGAGAATCCGTCGCGGCGCACTCCGGGACGACGAGCCCCCGACGCGGGTCACTGACGGCCCGAGGTCTCCAGGCGGTTCGCGATCGCACGCAGGCCGAGGGCCAACTCATCGGCGTCCGGGGCCCGTTCGGGATCGACCAGCCACTGGTGGATGAGGCCGATGGTGAGCGCCATGTGGACGGAGCCGATGGCCCGCGCCGTGCGCTCGTCGACCTCGGGATCGGTCTCCGCGTCCACGCCGTGCAGCTCCCTGGCCATCCGGGGGCGGGACGCCTCGAGCGCCTCGGCGATCTGCCGGCGGA
This sequence comes from Streptomyces mayteni, assembly GCF_054783955.1. Classification (NCBI taxonomy): domain Bacteria; kingdom Bacillati; phylum Actinomycetota; class Actinomycetes; order Kitasatosporales; family Streptomycetaceae; genus Streptomyces; species Streptomyces mayteni. Next base: position 88,946 of record NZ_BAAGPR010000002.1, read on the forward strand.
TGTCAGGGGACCGCTCGGCCTGGGCGTACGCCTCGACGGCGGCCAGCAGCATCGGGCGGTCGGCGGAGACCGACGCGATGATCCGGGACCACATCCGGTCGAGGCGCTCCGCGTCGTCCCCGGCCGCCGGCTCGGCGGGCGGCACGGTGCGGTCGCCCCACTCGTGCAGCGCCTCCAGGAGCGCGGCGTTGAGCAGCGCCTCCTTGGAGCCGTAGTGGTAGTTGAGGGTGCCGAGCGGGGCTTCGGCGGCCGCGGCGAGGTCGCGCGAGGTGATGCGGGCGTAGCCGCGCTCCGCCAGGAGCCGCCTGGCCCCGACCATCAACCGCTCCCGGTGTCCCATGCGGCCACCCTACCCCCGGCCGTTGAACGGTCGTTCAGACCAGCCGCCGGACGGCCGCGGCCGCCTTGAGGTCGGCCCACAGGCCGGGGCCCGCCGTGACCCGCGGACCGAGCCGCAGCACCGTCGTCTTCTCCCGGCCGCGGACGTGGAGCCGGACCTCGGTCGGCCCCGGGTGGGCCAGCACGGCCTCCTTGAGGCGGCGCACCGCGGCGGGGGTGATCGCGGACTCGGCCATCTCCAGGCGGACGGGGGCGTCGGGGCCGGCGTGGCTCAGGTCGGGGACCTGGAGTTCCATGGCGACGAGGCGGGGGACGTCCTCGCGCTTGTCGAGGCGGCCCTTGACGAAGACGACGGCGTCCTCGACGAGTTGGGTGGAGACGAGCTGGTAGCTGGCGGGGAAGAACATGCAGTCGAGCGAGCCGCCGAGGTCCTCGACGGTGGCGATGGCCCAGGGGTTGCCCTGCTTGGTCATCTTCCGCTGTAGACCCGAGATGATCCCGCCGACGGTGACCACCGCCCCGTCCGGGTAGTCGCCGCTCAGGGTGGCGATCGTCGCGTCCGCGCGCTCCGTCAGCAGGTGTTCGAGGCCGGAGAGCGGGTGGTCGGAGACATAGAGCCCCAGCATCTCCCGCTCCTGGGCGAGCAGTTGGGGCTTGGGCCACTCGGCGTCCGAGAAGGCCACCGGCGGGCCGAGCGCCGGCGCGTCCGCGCCCGCGCCCCCGGTGCCGCCCGCGCCGCCGAAGAGGTCGAACTGGCCCTCGGCCTCCCGGCGTTTGACGGCGACGGCGGCGTCCACCAGCGGTTCGTACGCCTCCGCGAGGCCCCGGCGGGTGTGGCCGAGCTGGTCGAAGGCGCCGGCCCTGATCAACGAGTCGGTGGCGCGCTTGTTGCAGGCCACCGCCTCGGCCTTGTCCAGGTAGTCGGTGAACGAGGCGTACTTCCCCCTGGAGTCGCGGGCCCGGATCACCGAGTCCACCACGTTCCGGCCCACGTTGCGGACCGCCGTAAGACCGAAGCGGATCCGGTCGCCGCCGTTGGGCGTGAAGTCGGCGTCCGACTCGTTGACGTCGGGCGGCAGCACCCTGATGCCCATCCGGCGGCACTCGTTGAGGTAGAGCGCCATCTTGTCCTTGTCGTCCTTGACCGAGGTCAGCACGCCGGCCATGTACTCGGCCGGGTGGTTGGCCTTGAGGTAGGCCGTCCAGTAGGAGACCAGGGCGTAGGCGGCGGCGTGCGCCTTGTTGTAGGCGTAGCCGGCGAAGGGCACCAGGACGTCCCAGACCGCCTGGACCGCCTCGTCGGAGAACCCCTTCTCCCTGGCGCCCTGTTGGAAGGTGACGAACTCCCTGGCCAGCACCTCGGGCTTCTTCTTGCCCATGGCGCGGCGGAGCAGGTCGGCCTGGCCCAGCGAGTAGCCGGCGAGCACCTGGGCGGCCTTCTGCACCTGCTCCTGGTAGACGACGAGGCCGTAGGTGATCTCCAGCACGTCGCGCAGCGGATCCGCCAACTCCGGGTGGATCGGGGTGATCTCCTGCTGGCCGTTCTTCCGCAGCGCGTAGTTGATGTGGCTGTTCATGCCCATCGGTCCTGGCCGGTAGAGCGCGGTGACCGCGGTGATGTCCTCGAACTGGTCGGGCCGCATCAGCCGCAGCAGCGAGCGCATCGCGTTGCCGTCGAACTGGAAGACGCCCAACGTGTCGCCACGGCCGAGGAGTTCGAACGTGGCGCGGTCGTCGAGCGGCAGCGCGAGCAGGTCGAGCCGGGTGCCGCCGTCGCGTTCGATCAGCGCGAGGGCGTCGTCCATGATGGTGAGGTTGCGCAGGCCGAGGAAGTCCATCTTCAGCAGGCCGAGCGACTCGCAGGTGGGGTAGTCCCACTGGGTGATGGTGACCTGGTCCGTGTGCCTGACCCAGACCGGGATGTGGTCGGTGACGGGCTCGCTCGACATGATGACGCCGGCGGCGTGCACTCCCATCTGCCGGACCAGGCCCTCCACGCCCCTCGCCGTGTCGATGACCTTCCTGACGTCCGGCTCGTTCTCGTACATCGACCGGACCTCGGCGGCCTCGGCGTGCCGTGGGTGGTCCTTGTCGGTGATGCCGGAGAGCGGGACGCCCTTGCCGAGGACGTCGGCCGGCATGGCCTTGGTGATCCGGTCGCCGACCGCGTAGGGGTAGCCGAGGACGCGGGCCGCGTCCTTGATGGCGTTCTTGGCCTTGATGGTGCCGTAGGTGCCGATCAGGCAGACCTTGTCCGCGCCGTACTTCTCGGTGACGTAGCGGATCACCTCGCCGCGCCTGCGCTCGTCGAAGTCGATGTCGACGTCGGGCATGGAGACGCGCTCGGGGTTGAGGAACCGCTCGAAGATCAGCCCGTGTTCCAGGGGGTCGAGGTCGGTGATGCCCATCGCGTACGAGACGAGTGACCCGGCGGCCGAGCCGCGCCCTGGGCCGACCGCGATGCCCTGGGCCTTGGCCCACATGATGAAGTCCGCGACCACCAGGAAGTAGCCGGGGAACCCCATCTGGACGATGACGTCCATCTCGTACTCCGCCTGGTGGTGGTGCGCCGCCGGGACGCCGCCCGGGTAGCGGCGGGCCATGCCGCGCGCCACCTCCTCGCGGAACCAGGAGACCTCGGTGTGGCCGTCCGGCACGTCGAAGCGCGGCATCAGGTCGTGTTTCTCGAACCACCCCGTGGTGTCGACGCGTTCGGCGAGGCGTGTGGTGTTGGCGCAGCCCTGCTGCCAGGCGTCGGAGGAGTCGATGGCGTACATCTCCGCCGGCGGCTTGAGGTAGTAGCCGGTGCCGTCGAACCGGAAGCGGTCCGGGTCGGAGAGGTTCTTGCCGGTCTGGACGCAGAGCAGCGCGTCGTGCGCGCTCGCCTCCTCGGCGTGGGTGTAGTGGGAGTCGTTGGTGACGATCGGTGGGATGCCGAGCTTCCTGCCGATCTCCAACAGCCCGTCGCGGACCCGGGTCTCGATGTCGAGGCCGTGGTCCATCAGCTCGAGGAAGTAGTTCTCGGCGCCGAAGATGTCGCGGTAGTCGGCGGCGGCCTTCATCGCCTCCTCCGGCTGGCCGAGCCGCAGCCGGGTCTGCACCTCGCCCGATGGGCAGCCGGTGGACGCGGCCAGGCCGGTGGCGTGCGCGGCGATGGTCTCCCGGTCCATCCGGGGCCACTTGACGAAGAAGCCCTCCGCGTAGGCGTCGGAGGAGAGCCGGAACAGGTTGTGCAGGCCGGTCCTGTCACGCGCCCAGATGGTCTTGTGGGTGTAGCCGCCGGAGCCGGAGACGTCGTCCCGCTTCTGGTGCGGTTGCCCCCAGCGCACCCGGCGCCTGTGTCGGCGGGACTCCGGCGCGACATACGCCTCGATCCCGATGATCGGCGTGACGCCGGCCGCGGTGGCCTGCTGGAAGAAGTCGTACGCGCCGTGCAGGTTGCCGTGGTCGGTGATGGCGAGATGCGTCATTCCGTGCTCCCGACACGCGGCGAACAGGTCCCGCAGCCGGGCCGCGCCGTCCAGCAGCGAGTACTGGGTGTGGACGTGGAGATGGGTGAAGCCCCGGTCGTTCGCGTTGCCCATGGGAGCACACCCTACCCAGGTTTTGAACGAGCGTTCAGGACGCTCGTTCAAAACGGAGGAAACGCGGATGCGGGCGGCCTGCCGGCGGCCTAGGGTCGACGGCATGGGGACGGGGACGGTGGGCGAGTTGCTGAACGTGGTGGACGTCGAGGCGACCTGCTGGTCGGGGGAGCCGCCGGCCGGCCAGGTGAGCGAGATCATCGAGATCGGGCTGACCGTGGTCGACCTGGCCGCGCGGGAGCGGCTCGGCCGCCATCGGATCCTGGTGCGGCCCGCCAGATCGCGGGTCAGTCCCTTCTGCACCGAACTGACGGGGCTGACGCAGGCCGAGGTGGACGGGGGCGTGTCGTTCGCCGAGGCGTGCCGGCTGCTGGCCGTGGAGCATGAGGCGGGCCGGCGGCCCTGGGCGAGCTGGGGCGACTACGACCGCAACCAGTTCACCCGCCAGTGCCGGGCGGCCGGCGTGCCCTACCCCTTCGGTGCCCGACACACCAACGCCAAGCGGGCGTTCACTGACGGCTACCACCTGGACAAGCGCCCCGGCATGGCGCGCGCCCTGGAGATCGCCGGGCTGCCGCTCGACGGCCGGCACCACAGCGGCGAGGACGACGCGTGGAACATCGCCGCGCTGGTCCTCGACCTGGCGGCCCGCGGTTCCTGGCCCCCGGCGGCCACGGACGCCGACGCGTAAAGCGGTGGCGCGCCAAGGCCGTCGCGGACGACGATGGGCCGCGTGAGTGACGAACCCGCACGATGGACCCAGGCCACCGTCTACCCCGACATGTGGGCCGATCCGGACGACGACCCGCGCAACGAGGACTCCAGCCCGGACGGCGAGCTGGCCACGCTCGAGGACTACCTGGTGAACTACCGGCTGACCCTGCGCATGAAGTGCGAGGGCCTGGACGCCGAGCAGTTGGCCCGCCGGTCGGTGCCGCCGTCGACGATGTCGCTGCTCGGCCTGGTCAGGCACCTGGCCGAGGTGGAGCGTGACTGGCGCAACTGGATCACCGACGGCGACCCGCTGCCGAAGCTGTACGGGGCGCGCGACGCGGACTTCGACGGTGCCGTCGCCGAGCAGGCCGTGGTGGACGCCTCGTTCGCCGACCTGGCGCGCGAGCAGGCCGCGACCGACGCGGCGCTGGCCGAGCACCAGGATCTGGGGGAGCGGCTGGGGAAGAACCGGATCGCGGTCCGGGAACTGCTGGTGCACCGGATCGAGGAGTACGCCAGGCACTGCGGGCACGCCGACCTGCTGCGCGAACGCGTCGACGGACGAGTGGGCCAGTAGCCGGGCGGGCCGGCGCGGCGCTCGGCCGCGCCGCGCCGACCCGACCCGACTCATCGGGCCGTCAGGTGGCCGCCGGCGTCGGGCGGCGGGGGAGCAGCGCGGTGGCGGCCAGGGCCACGGCGAGCAGCGCGGCGCCGAGCCACAGGGTGTCGTGGAAGGCGGCGCCGACCGTCGTGACGTCGGGCGCGCCGTCCCGGAGCCCGGCGAAGAAGAACGTGCCGAGCACGGCGACGCCGACGGCGGCCGCGAGTTGGGTGACGGTGTTGAACAGCGCCGATCCGGAGCCCGCGTGCTCGGGCGGGACGTCCGCCAGCGTGAGCTGGATGACGGGCGCGACGACCAGGCCCATGCCCGCCCCACCGAGCGCCACGCCGGGCAGCAGGTCGAGGAAGCCGGTGTCGCCGGAGGCGCTCGCCGCCGTCCCGGCCATCAGCAGCATCGCGAGGGCCAGCGCCACCAGTCCGGCCTGGACGGTGAGCCGGCCGATCCTCGGCAGCAGCACGGCGGCGCCCACGCCGGCGAACACGGCGACCGCGATCGACCAGGGCACCAGGGTGAGCCCGGCCCTGGTCGGGCTCATCTGGACGCCCACCTGCAGAAACTGCATCAGCACCATGAAGAAGCCCATCACCGGTACGAAGAACAGGAGTTGGACCAGCAGCCCGCCGGCGAGCGAGCGGTGGCGGAGCAGCGAGACGGCGATCAGCGGCGAGCCGCCGGCGCGTTCGGCCCGGCGCTGCGCGACCGCGAACCCGGCGAGCACCGCGATCCCCGCCAGCACACAGCCGGTGGCCCAGCCGGGCCAGTGCGCCTCGTCGGACGCGGCGATCAGCGGGTAGAGCACCAGGAGCAGCCCGGCGGAGGAGACGAGCACCCCCGGCACGTCGAGCCGCGGGGCCGCCGCGGCCCGGCTCTCCGGCAGCAGGCGCAGCGAGGCGTAGGCGGTCGCGAGCCCCAGCGGCACGTTCACCCAGAAGACCAGCCGCCAGCCCGTGCCGGCCAGGTCGGCCTCGGTGAGCAGCGGTCCGAGGATCGGCCCGAGGGTGGCGGCCAGGCCGGTGAGCGAGGCGAACCCGGCCATCGGGCCACCCCGTTCGTGTGGCGCGTAGAGCAACTGGATCTGGGCCAGCACCTGGGGCACCATCGCCGCCGCGAACAGCCCCTGGGCCACCCGGCTGGCGATCAGCATGCCAGGATTCAGGGCCAGGGCGCAGATCGCCGACGCGGCGGTGAAGCCGAGCACGCCGACGACGAGGACCCGCCGGTGGCCGGCGATGTCCCCGAGCCTGGCGCCGCTGATCAGGCCGGTGCCGAGCGCCAGCGTGTAGGCGCTCAGCATCCACTGGAGCTGGGCGGGCGAGGCGTCGAGGTCGGCCTGGATGGAGGGCAGGGTGACGGTGAGGATCGTGACGTCGATCAGGTCGATGAACGCCGCGAGCAGGATGGCCGTCAGGGCCAGCGTTCGGGACTTTCCAGCCGGCGGGGATGACACCCGTGGCTCCTCTCAACCGGTGATGCGCGGAGGCGTGAGATTTAGCTGAGCGAGGCAGATGCTGCATCGCTCATTATCTGAGCGAGTAAGATAAATCCCCGAGTGAAAGGCGTCAAACCCGTGCCCGAGCCAGAGCCCGCGGCTGCCCGGCTGATCGACGAGATCCTCTATCTGATGCCCGACATGGCGACGGCGACGGTGCAGCTCAACGAGCTGGTGGCCGCGCGCCTCGGCGTCTCCACCACCGACCTGCAGTGCCTGCACGCGCTCGCCAAGTCCAACGGGCCGCTCAGCGCGGGCGAGTTGGCCAGCCGCCTGTCCCGCACCACGGGCGCCGTCACCCGGATGATCGACCGCCTGGAGGCCGCCGGCTACGTCGGGCGCGAGGCCGACCCGCACGACCGCCGCCGGGCGCTGGTCCGCGTCACGGAGCGCGGCGAGACGCTTCCCGCCTCCTACTACGACGGCATGGGCCGCCGCGCCACCGACCTGCTCTCCCGCTTCGGCGACCGCGAGCTGCGCGCCGTCCTCACCTTCGTCGCCGCCACCCGGGACGACGCGACCGCCGAGGCCACGCTGCTGCGCGACGCGCCGAACCCGAAGGACCGGGGCCGGGCGCGGTGAGTCAACGACCCCACCTCGACGCGCTGATCATCCTCGAACGCGCCGGGCAGGTGCTGCTCGCCGAGCGGGCCGACACCGGCTACGCCGACGGGCTGCTCAACCTGCCGAGCGGCAAGGTGGAACACGGCGAGAGCGTGGTGGCCGCCGCGATCCGCGAGGCGCGCGAGGAGGTCGGCGTCGACCTCGACCCGCACGCGCTGCGGATCGTCCACACCATGCACTACCGGACGCCCGAGGGCGCGCCACGCGTCGGCTTCTTCTTCGCCACCGCCCGGTGGGACGGCACGCCGCACAACGCCGAACCCCACAAGTGCGCGGGGCTGTTCTGGCACGACCCGCACCGCCTGCCGACCACCGTGGTCCGCTACAACGCGCTGGGCATCGGCCACTACCTGCGCGGCGAACCGGCGTCGGTGCACGGCTGGTAGGCCCACCCCGCCCGGTTCAGGCGGGCGGCGGGACGTCGGACGGCGGGCGGTCGGGCGTCAACCCCAGGGCCCGCGCGGCCACCCGATGGACGAGCTGGTCCTCGGGCCCGCGGTTCTCCTTGAGCCGGTCGAGCTCCCCGGGGCCGAACCAGCCGAACTCCGGGTGCTTCTCCCACTCCAGGGCCGGCGCCGCCAGATCGCCCACCACGTCCACCAGGTAGTCGGCCTCGTGGCGGCGGCCGAGGCCGTCGTCCCCCACCCAGGTCAGCACGCCGAGGAAGCGCCGCACCCGGCACACCCGCCAGCCGGTCTCCTCGGCGACCTCCCGGACCAGCGCCGCGAGCAGCGACTCGCCCGGCTCGACGTGACCGCCCACCAGGTCCCAGGTGTCGGGGAAGAGCCGCCGCCGCGGGCTGCGGCGCTGGGCGAACACCTCGCCCCGCTCGTTCAGGATCGCCGCGCTCACCGCCCACAACTCGCCGGGCGCCGGCACCGGGAACTCCACGCCCGGATCCACCGCGACGGGCCGCCCCGCGTCGCCGGCGGCGGAGGAAGAGAGCCGCGTCATGCCCGCCAGCCTAATCCCGGCCCCGATCGCCACCCCGGCCCCGGCCCCGGCCCCGTCCCCGGTCCTCGCCGAGCATCCCCTCCAGCCGGTCGAACCGGTCCCGCAACTCCCGCATGGCGTGCTCCGACTGCGTCACCGCGCGCCGCCGCCGCTGCTCCCGCCCGACGAACCACGCCGCGATCACCACCTGCTGGTGCAGCGAGCGTCGGCGGCGCTGGTTCGTCAGCGCCGTGATCGTCCGGCTGAGGAACGCGGGCACCATGGGGGGATGGTGCGGTACGGCCCGGCGCCGGATGGGCCGGCACGCCGGGTGGCCCGGGGCGCCACCTGATCGGTCCGCGTCCCCCACGCCACCCCGCTATGCCATGTCCGCCCGCTCCACGGCCAGCGCCTCGGCCAGCGAGAGCTCGGCGCCCGCCACCAACCCGGCCGCCAGCGCCGGCTCACCGAGCGCCGCCAGGATCGCCCGCTCGGCGCGCTCCACGTCGTCCCGCTCCCCGGCAGGCAACGGAGCTCCCACCGCCGCGCGGGCAGCCGCGGCCGCGCCGAGCAGCCGGGCCGCGATCCCGAACCGGCCGGCCGCGGCCGCCGCGCACCCCAGCCCCTCCACGGCGAGCGCCACCGCCCGCGGGTCCCCACCGGCCACGGCCGCCGCGCCGCCCTCCTGGTGCAGCCGCCGCGCTCCCGCCGGATCGCCCCGAAGCTCCGCCACGAACCCCAACTGGGCCAGCACGAACGCCCTCCCCGCCGTACCGCCGATCCCGCCCAACCAGTCGAGCCACGGCCGCAGATGCCGCTCCGCAGCCGACAACCGCCCCTGCCGTCGCGCCACCAGGCCGAGACCGATGTCCGCGAACTCCTCCGCCGCCCGGTCGCCGTGCTCCACCCCCAGCCGCCGCGCCCGACTCAACGCCTCGTCGGCGCCAGCCAGATCCCCGGAGAGCAGCGAGAGGCGGCCCAACCCCGAGAGCCGGAACGACACGTCCGACCACAGGCCGAGCTCCTCAGCCCCGCGCAGCCCGGCCCGCAGCCACCCCTCGGCCTCCGCGTACTCCCCGGCGATCTCGGCCCGCATCCCCAGCGCATAGCCGGCCTCCAACTCGCCCCAGCGATCGCCGAGCTCGCCGAACAGCTCCAGGGCGGCGGCCGCGTCCGCCGCCATCGTCGTGAAGTCCGCCCGCCCCACCGCCAGTTTGGCCCTGGTGCTCAACGCCGCCGCCTCCCCCCATCGGTCGCCGAGCCGCCGGAACGTCGCCAACGCCCGCCCCACCCGCGCCTCGTGCTCCCCACGATCGCCGAGCGACCAGTGCGACAGCGCCAGGAACCACTCCGCGAACGCCAGCGCCGCCGGCTCGTCGAGACCCGCGAAGCCACGCAGCGCCGCCTCGTCGCGCGCCTCGCCCTCCGCCGGGTCGAGCGCCGCCATCCCGGCCAGCCACGCCCGGGCCACCGCCCGGTCGACCGCGGGCGCCGGCCCCTCGGCGGCCAGCGCCAGCGTCAACGAACGCCGCGCCTCGCCCCGGCGGCCACGCAGAAACCAGTACCAGGACGACGAGTTGGCCAGCCGCAAGGCCCGCTCCGCCAGGCCGCGCCCCGCCGACCACTCCAACGCCGCCCGCAACTGCGCCGCCTCCGCGTCGAGCCGGGCGAGCCACTCGCACTGCCGAGGCCCGCGTAGCTCGGGCGCCGCCCGCTCCGCCAGCGCCGCGTAGTAGCCCGCGTGCCGGTCCCGCACCGCCTCCTCCTCGCCGGCCTCCCGCAGCCGCTCCAGGGCGTAGGCCGCCACCGACTCGAGCAGCCGGAACCTGCCCTCCTCGGCCACCACGAGCGAACGGTCGACCAGCAGGGTCAACGTGTCGAGGCCGCCCCCGCACACCCGCGCCACCGCGTCCCGCGAGCAGCCGTCGGCCAGCACCGCGAGCCGTCGCAGCAGCACCCGCTCCGGCTCGCCCAGCAGTTCCCAGCTCCAGTCGATCACCGCCCGCAGCGTCCGTTGCCGAGGCGGCGCGTCGCGCGCGCCGGCCGAGAGCACCATGAACCGGTCGTCGAGCGCCACGGCCAACTCCCGCACGCCCAGCGTTCGCACCCGGGTCGCGGCCAGTTCCAGCGCCAACGGCAGCGCGTCGAGCCGCCGGCAGATCGCGGCCACCGTCGCACGGTCGGCCTCGTCCAGCCGGAAGCCCGCCGCTGCCGCCGTCGCCCGCGCCGCGAACAGCCGCACAGCGTCCGGTAGTTCGAGCGAACCGACCGGGTAGACGTGCTCCCCGCGGATCGCCAGCGGCTCCCGGCTGGTCGCCAGGATCCGCAGCCCGGGCGCCGCCGCCAGCAGCCGGGCCGCCAACGACGCCGCGGTGTCCAGCAGGTGTTCGCAGTTGTCCAGCACGAGCAGCGCCTGCCGATCCCGCAACGCCTCGGCCAGCCGCCCTGTCAGATCGGCGCCGTCCTGGGCGTCGTCCCGCATCCCGAGCGCCGCCGCCACCGCCTCTGGCACCTCGTCCGCACCACAGGCCGCCAGCTCCACCAGCCAGACGTCGTCGGCGAGCGTGGCACCCGACGCCCGCTCGGCCACCGCCAGCGCGAGCCGGGTCTTGCCCACCCCGCCGGTGCCGGTCAGTGTCACCAGCCGGCAGCCCGGGAGCAGCCGCCCGACCTCGGCGAGCTCCCGGTCCCGCCCGAGCAACTCGGTGAGCGGCACCGGCAGTCGGGGCCGGGCACCGGCCGACCGCGCCGGGACCGCGAGGTCCTGTCGCAGGACCGCCGCGTGCAGCGTGACCAGCTCGGGGCCGGGATCCACCCCCAACTCCTCGGCCAGACCCAGGCGAACCTCCTCGAACACCGCCAACGCCGCGTCCTGCCGGCCCGCCTGCCACAGCGCGCGCAGCTGGATCGCGCGCAGCCGCTCCCGCAGCGGATGGACGACGACGAGCTCCGCCAACTCACCCAACAGCGCCTGGTGTTCCCCCAATCCCAGCCGCGCCTCGGCCCGCAGCTCGACCGCCGTCAGCCGCTGTTCGGCGAGCCTGGCCGCCATCGGCCGGCCGAACTCCGCGTCCGCGTGATCGGCGAAGGCCGGGCCCCGCCACAGCGCCAACGCCTCGTCCAACAGCGCCACCCGCGCCGCCGACACCGCCCCCGAGCCCCGGGCGAGCAGGGCGACGAACCGGTCCGCGTCCACCGCGCCGGGCGCGGCGCTCAGCGCGTACCCGGCCGGGCCGTGCGCCACCAGCGCCCTGCCGCCCCGCTCCGCGCCGGCCAACGCGCCCCGCAGCTGCGAGACCCGGGCCTGGAGGGTGCCGACGGGGTCGCGCGGCGGGCGGTCGCCCCACAGGTCCTGGACCAACCGGTCGACCGGGACCGGCTCGCCGCCGTGCGCCAGCAGGTCGGCGAGCAGCGTCCGCACCTTGGCGTCCGGGACGGTGACCGGCTCACCCTCGTCCGTCCACACTGCGAGCGGGCCCAGCACTCCGAAGCGCATCCCGCCAGGTTAACCGGCCCCTTCGGGCCCACCCGTGGCGGAACCGTGGGCGACCCGAGGCGACGAGACGCACCGTGGGGCCCGTCGAACGACCGCATGTCAACGATCTTGGAGACGACACGATGACCGACCGCACGCCGGAACCCGTGACCGTGATCGGTCTGGGCGCCATGGGCTCCGCCATGGCCACCGCACTGCTGGACGCCGGCCACCCCGTCACGGTGTGGAACCGGACCGCCGCCAAGGCGGAACCCCTGGTCGCCAGCGGCGCCAGGCTCGCCGCCTCGCCCACCGAGGCGCTGGCCGCCAGCGAGTTGACCGTGTTGAGCCTCGTCGACTACGCGGCGATGCACGCGATCCTGGACGACGCCGAGCCGTCCGCGCTCCGCGGCCGGGTGTTGGCGAACCTCAGCGACGACACCCCGGAGCGGCTGCGCGCGGCCCACCGCTGGGCGGTGGAACGCGGCGTCGAACTGTTGACCGGCGGAGTCATGACGCCGCCACCAGGCATCGGCAAGCCCGGCGCCTACGTCTTCTACGCCGGAGCCGAGGCGGCCCTGGAAGCCCACCGGGACGCCCTCGGGGCGCTCGGCCGACCCGACCACCTCGGCACGGACCCGGGGCTCGCGATGCTCCACTACCAGGCGCTGATCCTCGTGTTCTGGTCGGCACTGACCAGTTACTTCCACGCCGCCGCGCTGCTGGAGACCGCGGGGGTGCCGGCCGCCGAGGCGCGGTCCCACGTGGTCGGACTGCTCCGCGACCTCACCGCCGAGGGACCGCTCGGCTTCTTCGACGGCGTCACCGAGCAGATCGAACGCCGCGTCTACCCGGGTGAGTTCAACAGCCTGGACATGCAGGTCACCGGTGCCCGGCACCTGGTGGAGACCTTCGCGGACGCCGGTCTCGGCACCACGTTCCCGACCGCCCTGTGGGAGCTCTTCCGCCGCACCGCCGCGGCCGGCTACGGCGCGAACAACCTGACCAGCGTGATCGAACTGATCAGGAAGCCGGGGGAGTAGCCGCCTGAGCGGCGTGAAGTGGTCCGGGCGCCCGCTGGTGTTGGGGGCCTTGGACGCCCGGACCGGTCTCAGGCCGCCGGCAGGATCTCGACGGCGTTCAGGTGCCCGGTCTCGCCGGACACCACCAGGTTGAGCACGCCGTCCGTCACCGAGACGTTCGCGTACGTCTGCGCGGTGGCGGTGTTGGCGGCGGGGGCCAGCCGGCCCGTCACCGAGCCCTCGACGGTGACGTTGGTGCGCGCCGAGCCGGTGGCGTCCCCGACGCTGACCCGCACGTCGTAGACGCCGTTGGGCACGTTGGCGCGGAACTCGTACTGGCCGTTGAAGAGGGCCACGAAGTCCCGCTGGAGCTCGTTCATCGCGGTGCCGCGGTCACGCTCGATCAGCCCGCTGCCCACGATGCCGTAGCCGCGCGCCGCGGTGTAGGCCGTGGCGGCGGTGACCTGCGTGAACGAGGAGGCGACCGGGCCGCTCGCGGGGCCGAGGTCGTAGACGTCGCTCACCGTGTCCCGCACCAGGGAGGAGAGCGCCAGGCCCTCGCCGCGCACCTCGCGGGCGATCAGCCGGGCCATCTGCAGCGCCCCGTACCGCTGGAAGTGCGTGTCGTCCGCGGTGCCGTTCGGGCGGCCCGGGTACTCGCCGGGGTCGGTGTGCAGGAAGACGTCCTTGGCGGCCTCGGGGCCGATGGAGTCGAGGTAGGCGCGGCTCGAAGCGGAGAGGTCGATCAGCGGCGCGTTCTCCTCCCGGGCCACCTCGACGGCCCGTTGCACGTATTCGGGGAAGGAGACGTTGAACTGGCCGGTGGTCGCGTTGAAGGAGCGGCGCGAGACGGGGGTGACGATCACCGGGATGGCGCCGCGGGCGCGGGCGCCGCCGATGTAGTCGTTCCGCAGGTACTCCTTGTAGTCCGCCGGGGAGGTGTACCGGTCGGGGATGGTGGCGGAGGCGTCGTTGTGCCCGAACTGGACGAACAGGTAGTCGCCGGGCTGGATCTGGTTCAGGATCGTCTGGAGCCGGCCCTGTTCGATGAAGTTGCGTGAACTCCGGCCGCCGATGGCGTGGTTGGCGACGGTCACGTCGTCGGCGAAGTAGCGGTCGAGGACCTGGCCCCAGCCCGTCTGCGGCTCGTAGCTGGAGTTGTACGTCTGCGCGGTGGAGTCGCTCGCGATGTAGACGGTCGGGCCGGCGGCGGCCGCCGCGGCCGTGCCGGGCAGTCCGACGGCCGCCGCGGCCGCGGCGGCGACCACGGCGAGCGCGGTGCCGGCGGCTCTCAGGATTCCTTTCATCCATCACTCCCGTGTGCTGGACTCAGGCGCCGACCGCGGGGGCCGGGGATCGCGTCGAACGTGAATCGATTCATTCGATACCCGCGAAACCTCGTTGGTAAGCGCTTTCAAGGGAACGGCGGAAGCGTGGCAAGGCCGCGCCCGACTGTCAACAGACGTGGCTCACGAGGACGTTGAACGGTCGCGGGGCGCGCCGAACGGTCGCCTCGGCGCCGGAGGCGGAATCGGCGGCCGGAGGCGAGAGCGGGTCGCGGGGGAGACGGGGCTGGGCGGCGCGACCGTCAGGCGAAGCCCAGCTTGGCGGCCCGGAGCTTGGCCACCGCCTCCTCGTCGCCCTCCAGGGTGACCTTGGCCGCGTCCTGCCGACCCGAGGCGAACATCAGCAGCTCGCCGGGCTCGCCGGTGACCGTGACCACCGGGGCGCCCTTGTGCGCGACGGCCACCTGCCCGTTCGGCCGGCGCAGCACGAGCCCCACCGGGCTGCGCCGCCCCATGATGCGGGCGCCCGACTCGACCCGGCGCCACAGCGCGTCGGCGAAGACCGGGTCGAGCGGCCGCGGCGACCACTCGGGCTGGGCACGCCTGATGTCCTCGGCGTGGACGAAGAACTCGACCGTGTTGGCCGCCTCGTCGACCTGCTTCAGCGAGAACGGCGACACCCGCGGCGGCCCGAGCCTGATCAGCTGGATCAGCTCGTCGTACGGCTTGGCGGCGAACTCGTTGCGCACCCGCTCGCCGCGGGCCGCCAGCGGCTTGATGATGATGCCGCTCGCCGCGTCGGGCCGGCGCTCCCGCACCACGACGTGGGCGGCCAGGTCCCGGGTCGTCCAGCCCTCGCACAGGGTGGGAGCGTCCGGGCCCGAGGTCTCCAAGAGATCGGCCAGCAGCAGCCGTTCACGCTTCGCATGGGTAGACATGATCTCCACCTTAGGGTCTGGGGCGGCGGGGCGGCAGAATGGACACATGCCCAGCTCCCCCGCTCTCGACCCGGCCGTCGCCGCCCGCCTCAAGCGGAATCCGGACGGCCTGGTGCCCGCCATCGCCCAGCAGTACGACACCGGCGAGGTACTGATGCTCGGCTGGATGGACGACGAGGCCCTGCGCCGCACCCTCACCACCGGGCGTTGCACCTACTGGAGCCGCAGCCGCCAGGAGTACTGGGTCAAGGGCGACACCTCGGGCCACGTGCAGCACGTCAAGTCCGTGGCGCTCGACTGCGACGGGGACACCGTGCTGGTCAAGGTCGACCAGGTCGGCGCGGCCTGTCACACCGGGGACCGCACCTGCTTCGACGCCGGCTCCCTCCCGGTGGGGCCTGCCTGACGATCCCCGGTGGGCTCGCGACGCGCCCCCAGCCTGGCGGCTGGGAGGTGCCCCCAGGCATCCCGCCTGGCTGCGTTGCCGAATCGCGTGAGTACGACCAAGTACGAGCTGCGATCCGGCGCCTTGCCAGACGGGCGCCATCCGCCGCTCGCTGATCCACCGGGAATCATCAGGCAGGCCCCTGGGCAGTAGGCTCAGCCGGCATGGACCTCGACCGTTTCCGGGTGCTCGCCAAGGAGCGCCGGGTGATTCCCGTCACCCGCCGGCTCCTCGCCGACGGCGACACCCCCATCGCGCTCTACCGCAAGCTCGCGGGTGAGCGCCCCGGCACCTTCCTCCTCGAATCCGCGGAGAACGGCCGCACCTGGTCGCGCTACTCCTTCGTCGGGGTCCGGAGCTCGGCCGCCCTCACCGTCAGGGAAGGCCGCGCCCACTGGCTGGGCACCCCGCCCGTCTCGGTGCCGCGCGAGGGCGACCCGCTGCACGTGCTGCGCGAGACGCTGCGCGCCCTGCACACCCCACGGGACCCGGAGCTGCCGCCGTTCACCGGCGGCCTGGTCGGCTACCTCGGCTACGACGTGGTGCGCCGCCTCGAGTCGGTCGGCGACAGCACCCGCGACGACCTGGCGCTGCCCGAGCTGACCATGCTGCTCGCCTCCGACCTGGCGGTCCTCGACCACCGCGACGGCACGGTGCTGCTGATCGCCAACGCGATCAACCACAACGACCTGGACACCGGCGTCGACGAGGCCCACGCGGACGCGGTGGCCAGGCTCGACGCGATGGAGGCCGACCTGGCCAGGCCCGCGCCCGCCGGCGCCGTGGCCCTCCCGCCCTCCGAGCTGCCGCCCTTCACCGCCCGCTGGGGCGGCCCCGACTACCAGGCGGCCGTCGAGCGGGTCAAGGAGTACATCAGGGCGGGCGACGCCTTCCAGGTGGTGCCCTCGCAGCGCTTCGAGACGCCCTGCCCGGCCAGCGCGCTCGACGTCTACCGGGTGCTGCGGGCCACCAACCCCAGCCCCTACATGTACCTGTTCAGGTTCGCCGGCGAGGGCGGCGCCTTCGACGTCGTCGGCTCCAGCCCCGAGGCCCTGGTCAAGGTCGAGGACGGCCGGGCCATGCTGCACCCGATCGCCGGCACCCGGCCGCGCGGCGCCACCCCGCAGGAGGACGCGGCGCTCGCCGAGGAGCTGCTCGCCGACCCCAAGGAGCGCGCCGAGCACCTGATGCTGGTCGACCTCGGCCGCAACGACCTCGGGCGGGTCAGCCGCCCCGGCAGCGTGGAGGTGGTCGACTTCATGTCCGTCGAGCGCTACAGCCACGTGATGCACATCGTCTCCACCGTCACCGGGCGGCTGGCCGAGGGGCGCACCGCCTTCGACGCGCTCACCGCCTGCTTCCCGGCCGGCACCCTCTCCGGCGCCCCCAAGCCGCGCGCCCTCCAGATCATCGAGGAGCTGGAGCCGACCAGGCGCGGCGTCTACGGCGGCTGCGTCGGCTACCTCGACTTCGCGGGCGACGCGGACACCGCCATCGCCATCCGCACCGCCGTGCTGCGCGACGGCGTCGCCCACGTCCAGGCGGGCGCCGGGGTGGTGGCCGACTCGGATCCGGTCGCCGAGGACACCGAGTGCCGGAACAAGGCGGCGGCCGTGCTCAGGGCGGTGGCCACGGCCGGGAAGCTGCGAGGTAGCGTGGAGGCGTGAAGCGTGACCCCAATGCCGGCAGTTCGAGCGCGCCGCGGCGCGCCCTCGCCGGCGCGCTGCTGAGCGGCGCGGCCGGGGCCGCCGTCGTACTGATCGCCGCCGGCCAGACCTGGGGCGAGGGCGAGGCGTCGGCCGCGGGTGCCGAACTCCCGGTGACGGCCAACGGCAACGCCGTCTCAGCCCTGCCCAGCGCCCTGGCCCTGGTCGGACTCGCGGCGCTGGTCGCCGTGTTCGCCGTCCGCAGCACCGGCCGCACCGTCGTCTCCTCGGTGCTCGCGCTCAGCGGCGCCGGATCGATCGGCGCGGCGCTGCTCGGCGCGGGCGACACGGACGCCCTCGAGGGGAGCGCGGCCGAGGTGATGGGCCTCAGCGAGGCCGCCGTCAGCAGCGTCAGCCACACCGGCTGGCCCTGGGTCTCCGCGCTCGGCGGCCTGCTGCTGCTGTGCGCCGGGCTGCTGGCGCTGAGCTACGGCCGGCAGTGGCCCGCCATGTCCGCCCGCTACGAGCGGACGGGACGCCGCGCGGAGCGGCGCGGGCCCGGGGCGACCGGGCACGGCGACCGCCCCGAGGACATCTGGCGGGCGCTCGACCGGGGCGAGGACCCGACCTGAGCGCTCCGCCTGGGCGCTCCGCCTGAGCGCTCCGCTGGAAAACCGGTGCGGGGCCGTCCCGCGCGGGCTTCTCCCCGGCCAGCCGGGACCCCGGCAGGGACTGTCGGGACCGGCTGCGACAATGGATGACAGCGCCCGAGCGAACGCCCGCACGCCCGACTCTTGGACCCACAAGGAGCACACATGGCGGACAAATACCACCACGGAAACTCTCCCGCCGCCTGGATCGCCGTCCTGATCATCTTCGTCGGCACGGGCGTCAGCAGCGCCTACACGATCATGGCCCAGCCGCTCGGCGTGCTGGCCGGCCTCGTGATCGTCGCGCTCGGTGGCGTCGCCGGCCTGGTGCTCAAGGCGATGGGCTTCGGCCAGCAGCAGGTGCCCGCCGACCAGGCGCACGGCGCCAAGGCCAAGGTCAGGGCCGGCTCGGCCGCGCCGGCCACCGTCACCGTCGGCGCCGACCAGGCCGGCGACTCCGACGCCGAGGCGGAGCAGGCCACCGTCAGCGGCTGACGTCTCGCTCGGGCCGCACCCGAGGCCGTACCGATTGCGGGGTGGGCGGGGCGCCCTGAAGCTGGGCGTGTGCCACCTCCCCGCGCCCAGGGCGCCAGTCCGCTCGTCTTGGCCGCCGCGGCCGGCGCCCTCTGCGCCGGCGCGGTCCTCGTCGCCCCCGCGGCGCTTCTGCCGCACCCGGCCTGCCCGGTGCCGGCGCTCACCGGGCTCCACTGCCCAGGCTGCGGCGGGCTGCGTTGCGCCGCGGCCCTCGCTCACGGAGACCTCGGCGCCGCGCTCGGCGCCAACGCGCTCGTGGTGGCCGCGCTCGCCGTGCTGGCGCTGTTCCTCGCCCTCCGGCTGACGTCGGCCCTCCGCCGCCGCCCCCCGCCGGCCCCGCCTCCCCGTGTCGTCGCCTGGGGCCTCGGCGGCGCCACCCTCGCCTTCACGGTGCTCCGCAACCTGCCGATCGGCGCCGCGCTGGCCCCCTGACCAGGCGAAGTGTCGGACCCGTCCGATATGTGGGACAACGCCCGGGCGGATGCGAAACCTCTGCCCACCGCCGGATACCATCGGTGTGATTGCTCCCCCAGGACGGTGGTCCGGGATTCCCAAACCGACAGGAAGGGGCCGGTCGCGTGAGTGTCCTCGACGAGATCATCGAAGGAGTCCGCGCCGATCTTGCCGAGCGGCAGGCGCGGGTAAGCCTCGACGAGCTCAAGGAAACCGCGGCGAAGGCCCCACAGGCCAAGGACGGGGTGGCGGCCCTCAAGGGCGAAGGCGTCTCCGTGATCTGCGAGGTCAAGCGCTCCAGCCCGTCCAAGGGCGCGCTGGCCGCGATCGCCGACCCGGCCGGCCTGGCCGCCGACTACGAGTCGGGCGGCGCGGCGGCCATCTCCGTGCTCACCGAGCAGCGCCGCTTCGGCGGCTCCCTCGACGACCTCGCCGCCGTCCGGTCCCGGGTGGACATCCCGGTGCTCCGCAAGGACTTCATCGTCACCTCCTACCAGCTGTGGGAGGCGCGCGCCCACGGTGCCGACCTGGTGCTGCTGATCGTCGCCGCGCTCGACCAGCCGGCGCTGGTCTCCCTGGTCGAGCGGGCCGAGTCCATCGGCCTCACGCCGCTGGTCGAGGCCCACGACGAGGACGAGGCGGCGCGCGCCGTCGACGCCGGGGCGCGCATCATCGGGGTCAACGCCAGGAACCTCAAGACGCTCGAGGTCGACCGCGGCACGTTCGCCCGGGTCGCGCCCGAGATCCCGGACCACATCGTCACGGTGGCCGAGTCCGGCGTGCGCGGCCCGCACGACCTGATCGCCTACGCGAACGAGGGCGCCGACGCCGTGCTGGTCGGCGAGTCCCTGGTGACCGGTCGCGACCCGCGAAGCGCGGTCGCCGACCTGGTCGCCGCCGGCACCCACCCCGCGCTGCGGCACGGCCGCTGATGCGGGGCGCTGCCGCGGGCTCGACCGCGGGCGGAGGCGGCGGAGCCGCCACGCCCGGGCGGTCGCCCGCGCCGGCGCCCCGGCGGGACGGCTCCCTCGGTCTCGGCCGGCCGGGCGAGGTGCCGCGGAGCGGCATGGCCGCCGACCACGGCCCGCGCGGCGAGGAGCCGCAGGGCTGCTGCGCAGGCTGTGCTGGTCGCGCCTTGCTTGGTGAGACGGCGCTGGCCGGCGCGGGCCGTGGCCGGCCACGGCCCGCGCCGCAGGGTAGCGGCCTGGCTGTCGGCCACGGCCCGCGCGGCGAGGCCCCGCGGGGCCGCTGTGCAGGCTGTGGCGGTCGCGCCTTGCTTGGTGAGACGGCGCTGGCCGGCGCGGGCCGTGGCCGGCCACGGCCCGCGCCGCAGGGTAGCGGCGGCGACGACGGGTTCTCTGAGGTGCCGTCGGGCCGCGGCGAGTCCGCCGGCCACGGCTCGCCGTGCCTCGCTCCGCGGGGCGAGGTGCCGAGCGGCCCGGGTGCCGGGCCGGCGAGTGGGCTCGACCGTGGTGGCTTCGTGATGACCGCCGGCGTCCGGGAGACGGCGCCGCCGTCCCGTGACCCGGGTCGTGGGCGTCGGCCCCGAGGCTGCCGGGCGCCCGCCCGGCGCGTGCTGGGGCGTCGTGTTCGTTACCACATCGGCTGCGAGCCGGGCCAGGTCAACGGCCGCCGATGGCCGGCGGCCTGACCGGCGAAGCCGGGCCGTCGTCGCTCACCGGACGTTTCGGCGGGTGACCATACCGGGCCCGTCCGTCACGTCAGGACCTCACCTGACCATCAGAACCGACGTCCGGTAGCACCGGCCCACGCCGGCCCGGCCGGCATCGGCCGCGCTCCCCGCAGGACCCCGGTCGCTGAGCCCGTTCGCCCGAGCGACGCCCAGCGCTGTCCCGACGGCCTGCGGGCGACTGGCCGCCGACCGGACCGGACCGGACCTGCGTGCGGTATCGGCCCGCGCCCGGTCTCGTCGTCGATCTCCTCGTTCTCGATCTCGTTCTCGTTCCTGATCTCGATCCATTCGGAAGGCAAGGCAACGAACCGTATGTCTGACTTCGAGTCCGCAGCGACCACCCGGTCCGCGGCGGAGTACTTCTTTCCCGACCATGAAGGGCCCGTGCCCAACGCCACCGGGTACTTCGGGGCGTTCGGCGGCATCTTCGTGCCCGAGGCGTTGCGCGCCGCCGTGGAGGAGGTGGCGGTCGAGTACGAGAAGGCGAAGGCCGATCCCGCCTTCGCCGCCGAACTCGACCGGCTGCTCACGCACTACACCGGCCGGCCGAGCCCGTTGACCGAGGTGCCGCGGTTCGCGGCCGAGGCCGGCGGGGCGCGGGTGTTCCTCAAGCGTGAGGACCTGAACCACACCGGTTCCCACAAGATCAACAACGTGCTCGGCCAGGCGCTGCTCACCCGCCGGATGGGCAAGACCCGCGTCATCGCCGAGACCGGCGCCGGCCAGCACGGCGTGGCCACCGCGACCGCCTGCGCCCTGTTCGGCCTCGAGTGCACCATCTACATGGGGGAGATCGACACCCAGCGGCAGGCGCTCAACGTCGCCAGGATGCGGATGCTCGGCGCCGAGGTGATCCCGGTGAAGTCCGGCAGCCGCACCCTCAAGGACGCCATCAACGAGGCGTTCCGCGACTGGGTCGCCAACGTCGACCACACCCACTACCTGTTCGGCACGGTCGCCGGGCCGCACCCCTTCCCGGCACTCGTGCGCGACTTCCACCGCGTGATCGGCGTCGAGGCACGCCGCCAGATCCAGGAGGAGGCCGGCCGGCTGCCCGACGCCGTCGTGGCCTGCGTCGGCGGCGGGTCGAACGCGATCGGCCTGTTCCACGCGTTCATCCCCGACGAGGGCGTGCGTCTGGTCGGCTGCGAGGCGGCCGGCCACGGCGTCGAGTCTGGCGAGCACGCCGCCACCCTCACGGTCGGCGAGCCCGGCATCCTGCACGGCTCACGGTCCTACGTCCTCCAGGACGACGAGGGCCAGATCACCGAGCCGTACTCGATCTCGGCCGGCCTCGACTACCCGGGGATCGGCCCCGAGCACGCCTACCTCAAGGACAGCGGCCGCGGCGAGTACCGGCCGGTGACCGACGACGAGGCGATGCGGGCGCTGCTGCTGCTGTCCCGCACCGAGGGCATCATCCCGGCCATCGAGAGCGCCCACGCGCTCGCCGGCGCCCTGGAGGTCGGCCGCGAGCTCGGCCCGGAGGGACTCGTCGTCGTCAACCTCTCGGGCCGCGGCGACAAGGACATGGACACCGCCGCCCGATACTTCGGGTTCTACGACGAGCAGTCCGACGGGCAGTCCGACAAACAGGCCGGCGAGCAGGCCGGCGACAAGGCCGAGGAGGGCGACAAGTGAGTGGCAACGCGGCGGCGCTGAGCGCCGTGCTGGCGGCGGCCAAGGCGGCCGACCGGGCCGCGCTGATCGGCTACTTCCCGGCCGGTTTCCCCACCGTCGACGGCGGCGTCCGCGCCGTCACCGCCATGGTGGAGGGCGGCTGCGACGTCATCGAGATCGGCCTGCCGCACAGCGACCCGGTCCTCGACGGCCCCGTCATCCAGACCGCCGACGACATCGCGCTGCGCGGCGGCATCCGGATCGCCGGCGTGCTGCGCACCGTCCGCGAGGTCCACGCGGCCACCGGCGTGCCGGTGCTGGTCATGACCTACTGGAACCCGGTCGACCGGTACGGGCCCGAGCGGTTCGCCGCCGAGCTGGCCGAGGCGGGCGGCGCCGGCTGCATCCTGCCCGACCTGCCGGTCGAGGAGTCGGACGCCTGGCGGAAGGCGGCCGAACAGCACGGCCTGGCCACGGTGTTCGTGGTCGCCCCCAGCAGCAGGGACGCGCGGCTCGCCACCATCACGGCGGCGGGCAGCGGCTTCGTCTACGCCGCCTCCCTGATGGGAGTCACCGGCACCCGCGAGTCCGTCAGCCACGACGCGGCGGAGCTGGTGCGCCGCACCAGGGCCACCACCGAACTGCCCGTCTGCGTCGGGCTCGGCGTGTCCAGCGGCCGGCAGGCGGCCGAGGTGGCGGCGTTCGCGGACGGCGTGATCGTGGGCACCGCCTTCGTCAAGCCGCTGCTGGAGCACGACGACGAGGCCACCGCCCTGGCCAGGGTCAGGGAACTCGCCGCCGAACTCGCCGCCGGGGTACGGCGCACGGGCTGACCGCCCGTTCACCGGAACGCGGTCGCGGCGCCTGGGCCGGGCCGCGTTCCGGTAAAGTCGTGGGCCATGGGGACCGACGGGACCGCGGAAGACATACCGTGGCAGCCGCCCACGGCGGTGGAACAGGGCCTGTACGAGGCCGGTTCCAAGGGGGACTGGCCCGCGTTCTTCTCCGTCCTGGCCGGCACCGACCTGTTCTTCCCGATGTCCCAGGAGATGGCCGACGCCGTCCCCGAAGGCCTGCGCTTCAGCACCTTCAAGGACCCCCAGGTCGACGGGCTCTGCGTGGCCGTCTTCACCCGCGGCATGCTGCCGCCGCCGGCCGACGGGCGGATCTTCGAACGCGGCGACCTCGCCGGCCTCGCCAAGTCCTGGCCCAGACCCGTCCGTTGGCTGGCGGTCAACCCCGGCACCCCCGTCGAGACCTTCCTCCCAGCCGAGGCCAAGCGCTGGCGCAAGTACGCCAGGAACGCCACTCAGGAGAGCCAGCTCAAGACGCTGTGGACCGGGCACCGCTCCGGCCCGCTGGCGCACGGCATGGCGTGCGGCGCGCTGCTCTTCGTCAACAACGGCTCCCTCTGGAACCACCTCGGCTGGCAGAACGGCGGCTACCGCGAGGAGCGGGAACTGCTCCGCACCTGGTGGGGGGTGTCGGGGCGCGGCGACTGGCAGAAGATCCAGGAGCGGCTGCTGCGCGGCGAGGTCATCTCGCCCGCCTGGGAGTTCGTGCTGCGGGTGCGGCAGGCGCTGATCCAGGAGTACGGCCCGACGCCCGGCGCCGTGCGGTGGCGCGAGACGGCCGAGCGGGTGCTCGTCTCGCGGACCGCCGAGGTGGTCGACCAGACCGGCCGGCCGCCCGAGTTCGACCTCGACGCCGACATCGCCCTGGTGCAGGAGCTGATCGGCCGGGTGCTGCGCTACGAGGCGCGGTTCAGGGCCGACGGCCTACTCGCCGCCGAGGACTGCGTGCGCTCGGTGCTCGCCTGGGACTTCGGGCGCGCCTCCTGCATGGCGCGCTGGGGGCTCGGCGCTCGCTACTGCGAACTTCCCGAGACCGAGCGGGCGGTGCTGCGCGCCGGCTCCGCCGCCCGCCAGGCGTACCGCTCCTGGTCCGACTTCGCCGCCGGCTACATCCTCGGCCGCTGCCTGCACTTCGACAGCGAGGAGTTCGGCGACTGGTACACGGAGATGGTCGCCGCGCACCGTCTGCTGTCCACGGACCAGGACAGCCCCTGGCTGAGCGTGTCGTGGGAGCAGTCCGCGGCCGACCGCTCGGAGCACTGACGGGGCTTCGCGCCGACCGACTGGCCCGCTGGGCGTGTCCTGACCGGGCGCGGTTCGTTGGCTCAGGGCGTGAGCCAGAGAAATCGTGACGGAAAGCAGAGTGCCCGCGAGCGGATCAGGCGGGCGCGGGAGCGGGAGCGCACCTCGGAGCGTCGGGTGCGCGGTGCCAAGATGGCCGGCGTGTCGTTGGTGATCCTCGCGGCGGCGGCCGGGGTGGGGATCGTCGCGGCGAACAACGGAGACAGCTCCAGCGACGCCACGAACGCCGAGCCGATCACCGTGGGCCCCTCGGACGCGCCGGCGACGCTGACCGTCTACGAGGACTTCCGCTGCCCGGCCTGCGGCCAGTTCGAGGACAACTTCCGCACCACCATCAACGAGCTGACGGACGCGGGCAAGCTGCGCGTGGAGTACCACCTGGTCAGCATCATCGACGGCAACGTCGGCGGCGAAGGCTCCAAGCGCGCCGCCAACGCCGCCGCCTGCGCGCGCGACGAGGACCGCTTCCCGCAGTACCACGACGTGCTCTTCGAGAACCAGCCGGCCGAGCAGGACGACGCCTTCGCCGACACGTCGCACCTGATCAACCTCGCCAAGGACGTCGAGGGCCTCGACTCGGACGCGTTCCGCTCCTGCGTCCAGGACGGCACCCACGACGGCTGGGTCAGCGACTCGAACGCGGCCTTCCTGAACTCGAAGTACAACGCCACCCCGACGATCCTGCTGAACGGCGAGAGCGTCTACGGCGACTCCGCCAACCCGCTGACGCCCGACAGCCTCCGCGACCGGGTGAACGACCTGGCGGACGCCTGACCGTCGGTACCCGCCTCGTGGCGCCGCGTGACGCGTTGATCCTTCCGGGAGCCCCGGTGGCCCCCGGAAGGACCCGCGGATTACCCCATGGGCGCCGGGCAGGGTAGCGTCGGGGACACCATGGAGATCCTTGCCTCGATTCCCAGTCCCGGCGAAAGCGAGATCCACCTCGGACCGCTGCCGCTGCGCGGATATGCGCTGTGCATCATCATCGGCGTCTTCCTGGCCATCTGGCTCGGTGGCAGGCGCTGGGTCGCCCGAGGCGGGAAGCCGGGGACCGTCGCCGACATCGCCGTCTGGGCCGTGCCCTTCGGCCTGGTCGGCGCGCGGCTCTACCACGTGATCACCGACTACCAGCTCTACTTCGGCGACGGCCGCGACTGGGTCGACTCGTTCCGCATCTGGGACGGCGGCATCGGCATCTGGGGCGCCATCGCGGGTGGCGCGCTGGGCGCCTGGATCGCCTGCCGGCGCCGCGGCATCGCGCTGCCGCCGATGGCCGACGCCCTCGCGCCCGGCATCGCGTTCGCACAGGCGATCGGTCGCTGGGGCAACTGGTTCAACCAGGAGCTCTACGGCCGCGCCACCGACGTGCCGTGGGCGGTGGAGATCGACAACGGCCTCGACCAGGGCACCTTCCACCCGACCTTCCTCTACGAGTCGCTGTGGTGCGTCGGCGTCGGCGTGCTGGTGATCTGGGCCGACCGCCGCTTCCGCCTCGGCCACGGGCGCGCCTTCGCGGTCTACGTCGCGGGCTACACGGCGGGCCGCTTCTGGATCGAGTACCTGCGGATCGACGAGGCGCACGAGTTCCTCGGCCTGCGGCTCAACAACTGGACCGCCCTGATCGTCTTCGCGGCGGCCATCGTCTACCTGGTGCTCTCCGCGCGCCGCAGCCCGGGCCGTGAGGAGAACGTCGAGCCGGACGCCGATGCTCAGGCCGCGGAGGCCGAGACCGGCGAGACCACCCCCGAGGCCGGCGCGGCCACCGCCGAGGCCGGGGAGAAGGCCACGGAGGCGGACGCCGAGGCCCCCGAGAAGCCGGCCAAGGCGAAGGCACAAGGCGACGACGCCGCCGACACGAAGCCGGGCGACGAGGACGCCAAGGCCCCGGCGACCTGATCCCCGCCGCTTTCCCCCCACCCATCCTTTCCGGCGGCCCGCGCCTCGCGCGGGCCGCCGCCGTTTGCGCCAGCCAACGTTCGAAAGCCGCAGGTCACGGCGGTTAGTACGTCCTGCCTTGCTAGCCCGCGCAGCCGTTCGGTGTCAGGCTGGGGCCGATCCGTAGCCGAGGGAAGCAGGGCGGCACCGTCATGTCCGCAGAGGCGCACCACAGCCACCGCGACGTCACCGGGGGGTGGCTTCGCCCGTCCGTGTTCGGGGCGATGGACGGTCTGGTGTCCAATCTGGGGCTGATCAGCGGCGTGGCCGGCAGTTCCGCGTCCTCGCACGCCATCGCCGTCGCCGGGATGGCGGGGCTCGCCGCCGGGGCGTTCTCCATGGCGGCGGGGGAGTACACCTCGGTGGCCTCGCAGCGGGAGCTGGTGCTGGCCGAGATCGACGTCGAACGGCGCGAGCTGAGCCGGCATCCCTCGGACGAGCTGGCCGAGCTGACCGAGGTCTACGTGCGGCGGGGCGTCGAGCCCGAGCTGGCCAGGGAGGTGGCCAGGCAGCTGTCCGTCGACCCGGAGCAGGCGCTGGAGATCCACGCCCGCGAGGAGCTCGGCGTGGGCCCCGCCGACCTGCCGTCACCCGGCGTGGCCGCGGTGTCGTCGTTCGGTTCGTTCGCGGTCGGGGCGCTGCTGCCGCTGCTGCCCTACCTGCTGGGCGCCGCCAGCCTGTGGCCGGCCGCCGTGATCGCCCTGGTCGGGCTGTTCCTCTGCGGGGCCGTGGTGTCGCGGGTGACCGCCAGGTCGTGGTGGTACGGCGGCCTGCGGCAGCTCCTGCTCGGCGCCGGGGCGGCCGGGCTCACCTACGCCCTGGGCGCGCTGCTCGGCACCTCGCTGGGGTGACGGCGGCCGGTCGGCGCGATGCCGTGATGCCGGGAATAAGCTTGACCCGCATGGGTGCTATGTCCGCTGAGCGCGTTTTGGGTGAGCTTTGTTTCTGGCGGGTTTCAGTTGTTTGACGGCGGGCATGTGTCCCGCATCGACGAGCAGCGGTGCACCCGTCGACCCCGAAGTGCTTTGGGCGGTCCTGTCCGCCATTTCCGGCGCGGCCAAGTGGAGCTAAGTCCGTATCGTGGACAGTGCTATCCGCTTCCCGGGAACCGGGACATCGTGTAACCTGCACGAAATTTCGCGTATGCCAGGGCCAGCGTCGTCCCTAGGAACCAGCTACAAACCAAGACGACGACGGGAGAGCCGATGCGTTCTGCGTCCCATCCGGTAGCGCAGGGGATGTATGACCCGCGTAACGAGCATGACGCCTGTGGTGTCGGCTTCGTCGCCACTCTGACCGGTGAGGCCAGCCACGAGCTGGTCGACCAGGCGCTCACCGTCCTGCGAAACCTGGAGCACCGTGGGGCCACCGGCTCCGACCCGGACACCGGCGACGGCGCCGGCATCCTCATCCAGATCCCGGACGCCTTCCTCCGCGAGAGCGTCCCGTTCGCCCTGCCCGAGCGCGGCGCCTACGCCGTCGGCATCGGCTTCCTGCCCGCCGCCGAGGCGGCGGCCGCCGAGGCCGTCGCCCGGATCGAGGCCGTCGCCGCCGAGGAGGGCCTGACCGTCCTCGGCTGGCGCGACGTGCCGACCGCCCCCGCGCTGCTCGGCGCCGCGGCCCGCGAGACGATGCCCGCCTTCCGGCAGCTGTTCGTCGCCGACGCGGCGGGCGAGAAGACCGGCCTGGCGCTCGACCGGGCCGTCTTCGTGCTGCGCAAGCGCGCCGAGCGCGAGGTCGGGGTGTACTTCCCCTCGCTCTCCGCCAGGACCGTCGTCTACAAGGGGATGCTCACCACCGGCCAGCTGGAGCCGTTCTTCCCCGACCTCTCCGACCGCCGGCTGGCCAGCGCGATCGCCCTGGTGCACTCCCGGTTCTCCACCAACACCTTCCCGAGCTGGCCGCTCGCCCACCCCTACCGGTTCGTCGCCCACAACGGCGAGATCAACACCGTCCGCGGCAACCGCAACTGGATGCGGGCCAGGGAGTCGCAGCTGGCCAGCGACCTCTTCGGAGGAGGGAGCGCGGACCTGGAGCGGATCTTCCCGATCTGCACCCCGGACGCCTCCGACTCGGCCACCTTCGACGAGGTCCTGGAGCTGCTGCACCTCGGCGGCCGCTCGCTGCCGCACGCCGTGCTGATGATGGTCCCCGAGGCCTGGGAGAACCACGCCTCCATGGACCCGGCCAGGCGAGCCTTCTACCAGTACCACTCCACGATCATGGAGCCCTGGGACGGCCCGGCCTGCGTCACCTTCACCGACGGCGTCCAGGTCGGCGCGGTCCTCGACCGCAACGGCCTGCGCCCGGGCCGCTACTGGGTCACCGACGACGGCTTCGTCGTGCTCTCCTCCGAGGTCGGCGTCCTCGACATCGACCCGGCCAGGGTGGTCCGCAAGGGCCGCCTGCAGCCCGGCCGGATGTTCCTCGTCGACACCGCCGAGCACCGGATCATCGAGGACGACGAGATCAAGGAGCGGCTCGCCGCCGAGCACCCCTACGGCGATTGGCTGGAGGCCGGCCTCATCGATCTGGCCGACCTGCCGGAGCGCGAGCACGTCGTGCACACCCACGCCTCCGTCACCCGCCGCCAGCAGACCTTCGGCTACACCGAGGAGGAGCTGCGGGTGCTGCTCGCCCCCATGGCGGGCAGCGGCGCCGAGCCGATCGGCTCGATGGGCACCGACACCCCGATCGCCGCGCTCTCCGACCGGCCGCGGCTGATCTTCGACTACTTCACCCAGCTGTTCGCGCAGGTCACCAACCCGCCGCTGGACGCCATCCGCGAGGAGCTCGTCACCTCCCTCTACTCCTCGCTCGGCCCGCAGGCCAACCTGCTCGAGCCCACCGCCGCCTCCTGTCGCAGCGTCACGCTCCCCTTCCCGGTGATCGACAACGACGAGCTGGCCAAGCTCATCCACGTCAACGCCGACGGCGACCTGCCCGGGTTCTCCGCCGCCACCCTCTCCGGCCTCTACCGGGTCGGCGGCGGTGGCCAGGCGCTCGCCGACCGGCTCGCCGCCATCTGCGCCGAGGCCGACGCGGCCATCGCCGACGGCGCCCGGATCATCGTGCTCTCCGACCGGCACTCCGACGCCGAGCACGCCCCGATCCCCTCGCTGCTGCTCACCTCCGCGGTCCACCACCACCTGATCCGCACCAAGCAGCGCACCCAGGTCGGGCTGCTGATCGAGGCCGGCGACGTCCGCGAGGTGCACCATGTCGCGCTGCTCGTCGGCTACGGCGCCGCCGCCGTCAACCCCTACCTGGCCATGGAGTCCGTCGAGGACCTGGTCGCCCGCGGCACCTACCTGCCGGACGTCGAGCCGCAGGTCGCCATCCGCAACCTGATCAAGGCGCTCGGCAAGGGCGTCCTCAAGGTGATGTCCAAGATGGGCATCTCCACCGTCGCCTCCTACCGTGGCGCGCAGGTCTTCGAGGCCGTCGGCCTCGACGAGTCGTTCGTCGACACCTACTTCCACGGCACCACCACCAAGATCGGCGGCGCCGGTCTCGACGTCGTCGCCCGCGAGGTCGCGGCCCGGCACGCCAAGGCGTACCCCGCCTCCGGCGTGGCCCCGGCCCACCGCGACCTGGAGATCGGCGGCGAGTACCAGTGGCGGCGCGAGGGCGAGCCGCACCTGTTCGACCCCGAGACGGTCTTCCGGCTCCAGCACTCCACCCGTGAGCGCCGCTACGACGTCTTCCGCCAGTACACCGGGCGGGTGAACGAGCAGTCCGAGCGGCTGATGACGCTGCGCGGCCTGTTCCGGCTGCGGGACGGCGAGCGCCAGCCCGTGCCGCTCGACGAGGTCGAGCCGGTCAGCGAGATCGTCAGGCGGTTCTCCACCGGCGCGATGAGCTACGGCTCCATCTCGCAGGAGGCCCACGAGACGCTGGCCATCGCCATGAACCGGCTGGGCGCCAAGTCCAACACCGGCGAGGGCGGCGAGGACTCGGAGCGTCTTGTCGACCCGACCCGGCGCAGCGCCATCAAGCAGGTCGCCTCCGGCCGGTTCGGCGTCACCAGCGAGTACCTGGTCAACGCGGACGACATCCAGATCAAGATGGCCCAGGGCGCCAAGCCGGGCGAGGGCGGCCAGCTGCCTGGCCACAAGGTCTACCCGTGGGTGGCGAAGACCCGGCACTCGACGCCCGGCGTCGGCCTGATCTCCCCGCCCCCGCACCACGACATCTACTCGATCGAGGATCTGGCCCAGCTGATCCACGACCTGAAGAACGCCAACCCGGCCGCCAGGATCCACGTGAAGCTGGTCTCCGAGGTCGGCGTCGGCACCGTCGCCGCCGGCGTCTCCAAGGCCCACGCCGACGTCGTGCTCATCTCGGGACACGACGGCGGCACCGGCGCCTCCCCGCTCACCTCCCTCAAGCACGCCGGCGGCCCCTGGGAGCTCGGCCTCGCCGAGACCCAGCAGACGCTGCTGCTCAACGGGCTGCGCGACCGGATCGTGGTGCAGACCGACGGTCAGCTCAAGACCGGCCGCGACGTGCTGATCGCCGCGCTGCTGGGCGCCGAGGAGTTCGGCTTCGCCACCGCGCCGCTCGTCGTCTCCGGCTGCGTCCTCATGCGGGTGTGTCACCTGGACACCTGTCCGGTCGGCATCGCCACCCAGAACCCGGTGCTGCGCGAGCGGTTCGCCGGCAAGCCCGAGTTCGTGGTGAACTTCTTCGAGTTCATCGCCGAGGAGGTCCGCGAACTCCTGGCCGAGCTGGGCTTCCGCACCCTGGAGGAGGCCGTCGGCCACGCCGAGCTGCTCGACGTGTCCCGCGCGGTCGACCACTGGAAGGCCCAGGGCCTCGACCTGGCGCCGCTGCTCCATGTGCCGGCGCTGCCCGAGGGCGCCGCCAGGCACCACACCATCGCCCAGGACCACGGCCTGGCCAAGGCCCTGGACAACGAGCTGATCAGGCTCTCCGCCGACGCGCTCTCCGCCGACACCGTGGAGGCCGCCCAGCCGGTGCGGGCCCAGCTCGCCATCCGCAACATCAACCGCACCGTCGGCACCATGCTGGGCCACGAGGTGACCAAGAGGTTCGGCGGCGGGGGCCTCCCCGACGACACCATCGACATCACCTTCACCGGCTCCGCCGGACAGTCCTTCGGCGCGTTCCTGCCGCGCGGCGTCACGCTGCGCCTGGAGGGCGACGCCAACGACTACGTCGGCAAGGGCCTCTCAGGCGGCCGCCTCGTCGTCCGCCCGGACCGCGGCGCCGACCACCTGCCCGAGTTCTCCACCATCGCCGGCAACACCATCGGCTACGGCGCCACCGGCGGCGAGGTCTACCTGCGCGGCCGGGTCGGCGAGCGGTTCTGCGTGCGCAACTCCGGCGCCACCGTGGTCGCCGAGGGCGTCGGCGACCACGGCTGCGAGTACATGACCGGCGGCCGCGCCGTGGTGCTCGGCGCCACCGGCCGCAACTTCGCGGCCGGCATGTCGGGCGGCGTCGCCTACGTCGTCGACCTCGACCACGACCAGGTCAACCCCGGCATGGTCGCCATAGAGGAGCTCGACCAGGCCGACCGCGACTGGCTGCACGAGGTGGTGCGCCGCCACGCCGAGGAGACCGGGTCCACCGTCGCCGACGCGCTGCTCAAGGACTGGGACAACGCCGTCGCCCGGTTCAGCAAGATCATGCCCACCACCTACAAGGCCGTGCTCGCCGCCAAGGACGCCGCCGAGCGGGCCGGGCTCTCCGAGTCCGAGACCCACGAGAAGATGATGGAGGCGGCGTCCCATGGCTGACCCGAAGGGCTTCCTTTCCACCGAGCGCGAGATCGCCACGTCCCGCCCCGTCGAGGAGCGCGTCAGGGACTGGAACGAGGTCTACGTCCCCGGCTCGCTGCTGCCCATCATCAGCAAGCAGGCCGGCCGCTGCATGGACTGCGGCGTCCCCTTCTGTCACAACGGCTGTCCGCTCGGCAACCTGATCCCGGAGTGGAACGACTACGCCTACCGGGGCGACTGGACGGCGGCCAGCGAGCGGCTGCACGCCACCAACAACTTCCCGGAGTTCACCGGGCGGCTGTGCCCGGCGCCGTGCGAGTCCGCCTGTGTGCTCGGCATCAACCGGCCGGCGGTGACCATCAAGAACGTCGAGGTCACCATCATCGACAAGGCATGGGAGGCCGGCGCCGTCACCCCGCAGCCGCCGCAGCGGCTCTCCGGCAAGACGGTCGCCGTCATCGGCTCTGGCCCCTCGGGCCTGGCCGCCGCCCAGCAGCTCACCAGGGCCGGGCACACCGTCGCCGTCTACGAGCGCGCCGACCGGATCGGCGGCCTGCTGCGGTACGGCATCCCCGAGTTCAAGATGGAGAAGCGGCACGTCAACCGGCGCATCGAGCAGATGCGCGCCGAGGGCACCAAGTTCCGCACCGGCGTGGAGATCGGCCGCGACATCGACGCGACCGCGCTGCGCCGGCGCTACGACGCGGTCGTCATCGCCGCCGGCGCCACCACCCCG
Organism: Streptomyces mayteni; assembly: GCF_054783955.1. Taxonomy (NCBI): domain Bacteria; kingdom Bacillati; phylum Actinomycetota; class Actinomycetes; order Kitasatosporales; family Streptomycetaceae; genus Streptomyces; species Streptomyces mayteni. Next base: position 121,587 of record NZ_BAAGPR010000002.1, read on the forward strand.
CGCGACCTGCCGGTGCCGGGCCGCGAGCTCAACGGCGTCCACCAGGCCATGGAGTACCTGCCGCTGTCCAACAAGGTCCAGGAGGGCGACTTCATCACCGCGCCCATCACGGCCGAGGGCAAGCACGTCGTGGTCATCGGCGGCGGCGACACCGGCGCCGACTGCGTCGGCACGGCCCACCGGCAGGGCGCGGCGTCCGTCACCCAGCTGGAGATCATGCCGCGGCCGAGCGAGGCCAGGCCCGGGCACCAGCCGTGGCCGACGTTCCCCATGACCTACAAGGTCACCTCGGCCCACGAGGAGGGCGGCGAGCGGGTCTACGCCGTCTCCACCACCCACTTCGAGGGCGACGAGGACGGCAACGTCCAGTGGCTCCACCTGGTCGAGGTGGAGTTCGTCGACGGCAGGCTGGAGCAGAAGCCGGGCACCGAGCGGCGCATCCCGGCGCAGCTGGTCACCCTCGCCATGGGCTTCACCGGCACCGACCGGGAGAACGGCCTCGTCGAGCAGTTCGGCCTCGACCTCGACGCGCGCGGCAACATCGCGCGGGACGCCGAGTACGCGACGAACGTCCCCGGCGTCTTCGTGGCCGGCGACGCCGGCCGCGGCCAGTCGCTGATCGTCTGGGCCATCGCCGAGGGCCGCGCGGCGGCGCGCGGCGTGGACCGCCACCTGACGGGCGAGTCCACCCTGCCGTACCCGGTGCGGCCGACGGACCGGGCGCTCGCCGCGTGACGGCCTGACGGCCTGAGCTTCTCGACCGTCCTTCCACCCCAGGCTCCGGGCGGGTGCCGGCAACGGCGCCGGCCACCCGCCCGGTTCGCGAGTCGTTCCGTACAGCGTCGTACGGACACCGCCGACGCCCGCCCTCCCCGACCGAAGGGCGGGCGTCGCCGCGTTCTCCCCCACCCACCCCCACGGTCCGGCGCCGCCTTCGGCCCCCGGGCCGCGGGGTCCCACCGCGCGGAGCGCGAAAAGGGGCGGGTGGGTGGGGAGAAAACACCAGCCGAGCCGGCACGGCGCCAGAGGTCCAGTCCACAAACGGTGCCGTTCCGTGATCCGCGGGCCTGGATCGCGTGATGTGGGCGCTGTCACAATCGACCCTCAGCCGGCCGAAGATCGAGTGCGCTTCAGGAGGGGTCTGGTCATGGTGCGAACTCCCGGGGGTGCGTCCCCCCAACCGCGTGGCAGGCGTCTCGACCGTCGATTCCTCGCCGGGGCGGCCGCGTTGTCGCTCGGGTTGTTGACCGCCTGCGGCGGCGGGGACGACGACGGGGACGGGTCGGGCGAGGGCACGACCATCGAGCTGTGGATCATGGAGGGCACCAACCCGGACGCCGATCCCTATGTCGAGGCACTCCAGGCCGCGTTCGAGGAACGGACCGGCGCCACGCTCGACGTGCAGTTCATCCAGTGGGCCGACGCCCACGACCGGATCACCACCGCCATGGCCGGCGGTGAGCTGCCCGACGTGGCGGAGATCGGCAGCACCTGGGCGCCCGAGTTCGGCGCGGCCGGGGCGCTCACCGACATCGCCGGGCAGATCGAGGAGAGCGGGCTCGCCGACGACCTGGTGCCCGCCCTTGAGGAGGCGGCCACGGTGGACGGCGCCGTCTACGGCATGCCGTGGTACGCCGGCACCAGGTCGCTGATGTACCGGGCCGACGTCTTCGCCGAGCACGACCTGCAACCCCCCACCACCTGGGAGGAGTTGCGTGAGGTGGGGCTCCAGCTCAAGGAGCTGGAGCCGGACATGATCCCGTTCCCCGTCATCGGTGGCGGCGAGTACAGCGTGGACGCGTTCATCTGGGGCGCCGGCGGTCAGATAGCCGAGCAGGGCTCGGACGGGCAGTGGGCCTCCACCATCAACGCGCCGGAGGCCGTCGAGGGCATCGAGTTCTACACCTCGCTCGCCACCGAGGACCAGCTGTCGGTGGCCGCGGCCAGCACCTGGCTGGAGACCGACCAGCTGGAGAGCTTCCAGAACGGCGAGGCCGCCATGGTCATCAACGGCAACTGGACCGTCAACACCCTGATCGCCGACGACGCCTCCTGGGCCGACCGGATCGGCGTCGTGCCCCTGCCGGGACAGGAGAGCGGCTTCAGCCCGTCCTTCGTCGGCGGCTCGCTGCTCGGCGACTTCAGCAGCGACGAGCCGGAACTCGCCTGGCAGCTCATCGAGTTGATGACCACCGGCGACCTCGCCACCCAGTGGGCCGACGCCTCGGGCTACTTCCCGGGGCAGCAGTCCCTGTTGGAGGCCGTGCAGCAGGAACAGGACCCGCTGGTCGCCCCGTTCGCCCAGCAGATGGGCGAGGCCGGCGCCAGCGTGCCGGTGACCGAGGCGTACGGCGCCATCCAGGGCGAGCAGCTGATCCCGCAGATGCTCCAGTCGATCCTCTCCGGTGACAAGAGCGTTCAGCAGGCGGCCGACGACGCCGCGGCGGCCATGGACCAGACCTTTGGCGGCTGAGCTCACCAGGAAGGACCCCGAGCGGGCGCCGGCCAAGGCCGGCGCCTCCGCGGGCCCGCGCGCCGCCGCGGCCCGGCGCGCGGCCCGGCTGCGCGCTCTCCGCCCCTGGCTGCTTCTCGCGCCCGCCCTCGCGGTCCTGGCCGTCCTGCTGTTCTGGCCGCTGGTCCGGGTCGTGCTGCTCTCGTTCCAGGACTACGGCCTCCGCCAGATCAACACCGGCGAGAGCAACTACACCGGCCTCGACAACTACCGCGAGATCCTCGGCGACTCGTTCCTCTGGCGGACGGTGCTGCCCAACACCGTGCTGTTCGCCGTGGTCTGCGTGCTGGCCACCGTCGTCGTCGGCACCCTCGTCGCGCTGCTCCTGCAACGCCTCGGCCGCTTCTGGCGGATCACCTGCTCCAGCGTGATCATGATGGCCTGGGCGATGCCGGCCGTCACCGGCACCTACGTGTGGGTCTGGATCTTCGACCCGCTCAACGGCGTCGTCAGCGGCGGCCTCGACGGCCTGGGCGCGATCGAACCCCGGGAGACCAACTGGTTCACCGACCGCTGGTCGTTCTACGCCATCGCCGCGCTCAACGTCGTCCACCACGGCTTCCCCTTCGTGGCCGTCACCGTCTACGCGGCGCTGCTCACCATCCCGCGGGAGCTGCCTGAGGCCGCCCTGATGGACGGCGCCAACGCCTGGCAGCGGTTCTGGAACGTCACCGTCCCCACCATCAGGCCCGTCTTCCTCGTCGTCACCATCCTGTCGACCATCTGGGACTTCAAGGTCTTCGCCCAGATCTACCTGATGCCGGGCGGCGCGGGATCCAACCCGGAGGTGCTCAACCTCGGCGTCTGGTCCTACATCCAGTCCTTCAGCCGCAACGAGTACGGCATGGGCTCCGCCATCGCGGTGCTGCTGACACTGCTGCTCCTCGGCATCACCGTGGCCTACGTCAGGGCGCTGTCCAACGAGAGGGACGACCTGTGAACCGCACCTCGACGGCCGGGCGGTTCTGGCTCGGCGTGGCCGTCGCCGCGCTCCTCTGCTTCACGCTGTTCCCCGTCTACTGGATGATCTCCTCGGCCTTCGACCCCGGCGCCGACCACCGCGGATCCGCCGTCCTGCCCTCCGGGTTCACCCTCGACCACTTCCGCTACGTCTTCGACACGGGGGAGTTCGGCCAGTACCTCGCCAACTCCGCCATCGTCGGCGTCGGGACCGTGCTGCTCTCCGGGGCGCTCGCGCTGTTCGCCGCCATCGCCGTGGCCCGCTTCCAGTTCCGGCTGCGCACCAAGATCCTGGTGATGATCCTGGTCGTGCAGATGGTGCCGCTCGAAGCGCTGGTGATCCCGCTCTTCCTCCAGATGCGCAGCCTGGAACTCCTCAACAGCCTCCTCGGACTGACCATCGTCTACCTGGCGTTCTCGCTGCCGTTCGCCATCTGGACGCTGCGGGGCTTCGTCGCCACCATCCCGAAGGAGATCGAGGAGGCCGCCTACCTGGACGGCTGCGGCTGGTGGCGGATGTTCTTCAGCGTGCTGCTGCCGCTCGTCGCCCCGGGGCTCGTCGCCACCAGCATCTTCGCGTTCATCGTGGCCTGGAACGAGTTCGTCTTCGCGTTCGTCTTCATGCAGGACGACGGCAAGTACACGGCGGCGGTCGGGCTGCACCGCTTCTTCGGCCAGTACAGCACCGACTGGGGCGCCGTCATGGCCGGCTCCACCCTGATCACCCTGCCGGTGCTGGTGTTCTTCGTCCTCGTGCAGCGCCGCCTCGCCGGCGGCCTGGCGGCCGGCGCCATCCGCTGACCCGGCCGGGGCGCCGAGCCGCTCAGGCACCGGCCGGCGCGGACGCCTGCCAGGCGGTGAACAGCGGCACCGAGCCCTCGCCGTCCAACACGACGACGCCGAACGGGCGGTCGAACGCCAGCTCGTGGATCCTGGCCGGTCGCGGCGCGGCGCCCGGCGCCATCGGCACCACCGTGACGGCCGCCGCCCGCACGCCCTCCTCGGCCAGCGCCACCACGCACTCCTGCGCGACCTCGCCGACGCTCAGCCGCTCGGGCGACAGCACGGAGAAGTCCGCGAGCCCCGACGTCGCGCGCCGCACCCCGAGGGCCGAGAGGTGCGGAAGCACCTCGAGCCGGGAGCGCAGCGTCAGCCGCGGCAGCAGCACCCGCACCCGGTCCGCCGCCATCCCGGCGCGCGCCCCCGGCGCGGCCCACGCCGCGGGCAACACCGACTCGGCCGGCGCGCCGGGCGCGCCCAGCACGCAGCGCACCACCGCGGGCCGTTCCCCGCCGGCCCCCACCGCGCAGCGCAACTGCACCACGTCGACCGGCCCACCGTCGCCGCCGGCCACCCGCCAGGCGTCCGCGGGCGAGACGAACGTCCGCATGGTCGGCACCTCGTGCCGCCGCCCGCCGGCGTCGGTGAACGGCGCCCGGCGGGTCGCGGCCGGCGCGAACGGCGACTCCCAACGGGCCCTGAACGCCAGCACGTTCACCAGCACCAGCAGCACGTCGGGCGACAGCGTCACCGGCAGCCGCTCGATCATCCCGCCGCTGGCCGCCCGCACCCAGTCGTCGATCGCCGTCGCGGCGCCCGGGCCCAACTGCCCGAAGCCGATGTCGGGCAACGACTCGCGGTACGCGCGGTAGAGCGGCGTCCTGGCCCAGACGCCCGTCACGGTCGAAAGACCGGCGCAGCGTCCGAGATCCCGCGCCACCTCCGTCGCGGCCGCCGCCGCCTCCTCACCGGCCACCCCCAGCAGGTCGCGCAGCTCCACCGCCGTCCCACCCGCCGCGCCGCCCGCCACGGCGGTCAGCGCCAGCCAAAGACCGGCCGGCGAGCACACGAAGTCCCCGCCGGCCCGCCGTATCGTCCCGTCGGCCGCCACCCGCGCCAACCAGCGCCCGGCCAGCCGCCGTATCGCCTCGTCGTGCGACGCCGCCGTCCCCGCCTCCGCCATCGTCCGCGCTCAACCCTGCCCGTAGCACAGGCAGAACGGCTTCCCGGCCGGGTCCGCGTACACCCGGAACCCGCTCCGCTCCCCACCGCTGTCGTGCAGCAGCGTGGCGCCGAGCGCCAGCACCCGCTCCTGCGCCGCCGCCAGGTCCTCGATCCGCGGCACGTCGAAGTCCAGGTGGAACTGCTGGGGGTACTCCGGGTCCGGCCAACGCGGCGGCCGGTACTCGCCGTGCACCCGCTGGAAGGCGAACCTGGCGCCGGTCGGCGGCACCAGCAACACCCAGTCCCGGTCCGAGTCGTCCACCTCACCGCCCAGGATCTCCCGGTAGAAGCCCGCCAGGGCCGCCGGTTCTGGACAGTCGATCACCGTGCACTGCAGAGTCGCGATCATCCCCGCAGCATAGGCTTGACGGCATGAACAGCAGCAGCACCGAGCTCGACGAGAGCGTGCGCGCGGAGCTGTCCGCGCTGCGCGACAGCATCGACAACATCGACGCCGCCGTGGTCCACATGCTCGCCGAACGCTTCAAGTGCACCCAGCGCGTCGGCCGGCTCAAGGCCGACCACCGGCTCCCCGCCGCCGACCCGGACCGCGAGGCCCGGCAGATCGCCAGGCTCCGCGAACTCGCCGAGAACGCCAAGCTCGACCCCGCCTTCGCCGAGAAGCTGCTCAACTTCGTGATCGCCGAGGTCATCAGGCACCACGAGACCATCGCCAGGGGCACCGCCGACGACCACGACCCGGAACCGACCTGACCGACCCGCCCCCACCGACCCCGCCCCTGGCCGCCCGACCAGCCGGAACCGCGGGCAAAAGGGCCTGCGGCGCCACCGGCCGTGCGGCAGCATGACCCCATGGCGACACCCACCGGGACCACCTCCCTCACCCGCATCGAAGCCGAGTCGCGTGCGGCGCTGCTCGACGTCCACCACTACGCGGTCGACCTCGACTTCGGCCGGGCGGTCGACGGCGCCGACACCTTCCCCTCGACCACCCGGATCCGGTTCACCGCGCGCCGGCCCGGCGACACCTTCGTCGAACTGCGGCCCACCGCTCTCCACGAGGCCACCCTCGACGGGCACCCGCTCGACCCCGCCACCCTCGTCGCCGGGCGGCTCCCGCTGCGCGCCCTCACCGCCGGCGAGCACGAGCTGCTCGTCCGCGCCGACATGCCCTACTCTCGCACCGGCGAAGGCGTCCACCGCTTCACCGACCCCGAGGACGGCCTCACCTACCTCTACAGCATGTGCTGCATGACCGAGGGGCCCCTCGTCTTCGCCGCCTTCGACCAGCCCGACCTCAAGGCCGCCTTCGACGTCACCGTCACCGCGCCCGTCGGCTGGACCGTGCTCGGCAACGGCATCGCCACCGAGGAGAGCCCGGGGCGCTGGCGCTGCGCCACCACCCCGCCGATCGCCACCTACTTCATGGCCGTCGCCGCCGGCCCCTACCACTCGGTCCGCACCGAGCACGCGGGACTGCCCTTCGGCATCCACACCCGGCGCTCCCTCGCCGCCCACCTCGACAAGGACGCCGAGGAGATCCTCGACATCACCCGCCGCTGCTTCGACCGCTACCACGAGATCTTCGCCGAGCCCTACCCGTTCGACTCCTACGACCAGGCGTTCGTCCCCGAGTTCAACGCCGGCGCCATGGAGAACCCCGGCCTCGTCACCTTCCGCGACGAGTACGTGTACCGCTCCGCCGTCACCGACACCCAGCGCGAGGTGCGCGGCGTCGTCATCGCCCACGAGATGGCCCACATGTGGTTCGGCGACCTCGTCACCCTCCGCTGGTGGGACGACACCTGGCTCAACGAGTCGTTCGCCGAGTTCATGGGCTACCAGGTCCTCACCGAGGCCACCGACTTCCGGCCCTGGACCGAGTTCGCCATCACCCGCAAGTCCTGGGGCTACGACGCCGACCAGCGCCCCTCCACCCACCCCGTGGCCCCGGCCCCGGACGCCGTCCCCGACACCGCCTCCGCCTGGACCAACTTCGACGGCATCTCCTACGCCAAGGGCGCCTCCGCCCTCCGCCAACTCGTCACCTGGCTCGGCGAGGACGCCTTCCTCGCCGGCATCAACACCCACTTCGCCCGCCACCGCTTCGGCAACGCCACCCTCGCCGACTTCATCGACGCCATGGCGGAGGCGTCGGGCCGCCCCGTCCACGAGTGGGCCGACGCCTGGCTGCGCACCACGGGACCCGACACCCTCACCCCCGAGCTGGACACCACGGGCGACGCCTGGCGGCTCACCCTCCACCACACCGGCGGCCGCCCGCACCGGCTCCGCCTCGGCGCCTACGACGCCACCGACGGCCGGGGGCTGGCCCCGCGCGGCGCGGCCGTCGAGGTCGAACTGCCCGCCGACGAGGCCACCACCGTCCACGAACAGCCGGGCACCCGTCCCGACCTGCTCATCGTCAACGACGGCGACCTCAGCTACGCCAAGGTCCGCCTCGACCCCGACTCCTGGGACACCGCGCGGCGCGCCCTCGGCGGCCTCCCCGACCCGCTCAGCCGCACGGTGGTGTGGAACGCCGCCCGCGACATGGTCCGCGACGGCGAACTCGCCCCCGACGCCTACCTCGACGCCGCCCGCCGGCACCTCCCTGGCGAGTCGGCCACCGCCCTGCTCGAAGGCGTCATCGGCTTCGCCAGGCACCAGATCGCCGACCAGTACCTGCCCGCCGAGCGCCGCGCAGCCGCCCTCCAGGTGCTGACCGAACTCGCCCACGACATCCTCGGCCGCACCGCCGACGGCACCGACCCCACCCGCCGGCTGATCGCCGTCCGCACCGCCATCGACGCCGCCACCGCCTCCGACACCCTCCGGGCCTGGTGGGCCGCGGGATCCGTGCCCGGCGGCCCGGAGCTCGACCCCGAGCTGCGCTGGCAACTCCTGCACCGGCTCGCCGTGCTCGGCGCCACCGACCAGGCCGAGATCGACGCCGAGGCCCGCCGCGACCCGTCCGCCACCGGCGAGGAGGGCGCCGCCCGCTGCCGCGCCGCACTCCCCGAGCCGGCGGCCAAGGCGGCCGCCTGGGAGGCCATGTTCGACCCGGCGGACCGGCTCTCCAACTACCTGTTCATCGCCACCGCCCAGGGCTTCTGGCACCCCGAACAGCGGGCGCTGCTCGCCGACTACGTGCCGCGCTACTACGCCGACGCCGCCGCCATGGCCGCCCGCCGCGGCCACTCGCTGGCCGTCGCGGCCGGCCGGCACGCCTTCCCCCGCGTCCTCGCCGAGGACCGCACCCTGCGCCTGGGCGAGGCCGCGCTGCGCGACACCGAGCTCACCACGGCGATGCGCCGCGCGCTCGCGGACCAACTCGACGACCTGCGGCGCGCGTTGGCGGCCCGGGAGCGGCGGGCGGACGACGTCGGCTAGCTCGTCACCGCCAGATGGGTCCTGCGGTGGCGCGGCGTCTCGACCTCGTCGAGCAGCGCCACCGCCAGGTCCCGATAGCTGATCAGGTCGCCCAGGTCCCCGTGGGCCGCCACCCGGTAGCGCCCGGACCGCGCGCCCTCCTCGTCGAACAGCCCCGACGGGCTCAGATACAGCCAGTCCACGTCCTCGCCCTCGGCCCGCAGCATCTCGAGACCCGCCCCGTGGGCCCGGCAGAACGGCAGCGACTCCGGCGGCAGCACGGGGGATTCGAGCAACGGCACGCCCGCCGCGTCCGGCAGCAGCGTCGCCAGGCCCACCACGACGAGCCGCCGTGCCCCCGCCGCCCGCGTCGCGCCGAGCAGCGCCCGCGTCGATGCCGCGAAGAACGCGTCGGGATCGGTGCCCGCCCCATAGACGACGGCCGCCGACACCACCGCCTCGTGCCCCGCGACGAGTTCCGCCACCCGCGCCGCGTCCGTGACGTCCCCGGCCACCACCCGCACGCCCTCGCCGGACAGCTCCGGATACCGCGCCGGATCCCGCACCACGGCCGTCACGCCGTGCCCACGCCGCCGCGCCTCCGCGACGACCACCCGGCCGGCCCGTCCGCCGGCCCCGAAAACCACCATCTCGCTCATGCCGCCGACCGTAGCGACCACCCCGGTATCTCCCGGGATACCCGCCGCGCGGCTACCGTGGCGGGCATGAGGGAGCCGCTGCCGCCCGACCTGTTCGAAGAGCTGTGCCCGTCCGGCTACGTGCCGATCCGCTTCGCCGACAAATGGGCCGGACTCATCCTCGCCTGCCTCAGGACCGGGCCCCGCCGCTACTCGGAACTCCGGGTGCCGCTCGCCCGCGTCACGCCCCGGGTCCTCAGCCGGACCCTCCGCAACCTGGAGCGCGACGGGCTCGTGACCCGCACCGTCGGCCGGCGGCCGGCCAGCGTCGAGTACGCACTCACCCCGCTCGGCCGCGGCCTGCTGGAGGTCTACGCCACCGTCTGCGGCTGGACCGCCCGGCACTGGGACGAACTCCTCGACGCCCGCGAGCGGTACGACGCCGCCCACCCCCAGGCCGCGGCCCGGTAGCGGTGGGGAACGAACCGCCGCGAGGCCCCGTCCCCCCTTCGGGGGAATGACGTGGGAAAGCCGGGACTTCGCCCGTCGGCCGGGGCGTACCTTGTGGCCGTTCCCCGTGGCCACCGACCGCGCAGCGCGGCACCGCCACCCGCCATCGGAAGAGGTCCGCCATGCCCGCGCCCGCCGCGCACGATGCCAGCCTGCTCGCGGGCGGCACCTCGGGCCCGCGCGCCCTGCGCCCCCTCCTCGACACCGTGCTCGACGCCCTCGCCGAGGGCGCCGCCGCCCGCTGCGGCCCGCTCCCGGCCGGCGGTCCCGAGGCCACCCGCCGGCTGCTCGCCGCCACCGGCCCCGCGCTCCCCACCCACGGCACCGGGGCCCACCCCGCGCTGCGCGAGTTGGTGCGGGCCCTCGCCGAGGGCGCCGCCGACCCGGCCGACCCGCACTGCGCCGCGCACCTGCACTGCCCGCCGCTGGCCGTGGCCGCCGCCGCCGACCTCGCCGCCAGCGCCCTCAACCCCTCCATGGACTCCTGGGACCAGGCCCCGCTCGCCTCCGCTCTCGAAGACCAGACCACCCGCGAACTCGCCGCCCTCGTCCACCCGCTCGGCCCGGCGCCCGACGCGCTCGTCACCACCGGCGGCACCGAGGCCAACCTCCTCGGCGCCCTCCTCGCCAGGGAACACCGGGCCCACGCCGCCCCCGCCGGCCGGCCCCCGCGAATCGTCTGCGGCGCCAACGCCCACCACAGCGTCCACCGCGCCGCCTGGCTGCTCGGCCTCCCCGCCCCCCGGGTGCTGCCCACCCCACGCGGCGTCCTCGACCCCGCCGCCGTGCGCGAGGCCCTGCTCCGGCTCGACGCCCTGGAGTGCGTCCCCACCGGCCCCACCCCGGCCCTCGTGGTGGCCACCGCGGGCACCACCGACAGCGGCGCCATCGACCCGCTACCGGCCCTCGCCGACGCCGTCGCCGCCGCCCGGCACGCCGGCCGCCCCACCCGCCTGCACGTCGACGCGGCCTACGGCGGCCCGCTGCTCCTCAGCCCCACCCACCGCGCCAAGCTCGCCGGCCTCGACCGCGCCGACAGCGTCACGCTCGACCTGCACAAACTCGGCTGGCAGCCGGTCGCCGCCGGGCTCCTCACCGTGCCGGACGCCGCGACCCTCGCCCCCCTCGGCCAGCGCGCCGAGTACCTCAACGCCGAGGACGACACCGAGGCCGGCCTCCCCGACCTCCTCGGCCGCTCGATCCGCACCACCCGCCGCCCCGACGTCCTCAAGATCGCCGTCACCTTACGAGCACTCGGCAGGTCCGGGCTCGCCGCCCTCGTCGACCGCACCTGCGCCGCCGCCGCCGACCTGGCCACGCTGATCGCCGCCGAGCCCCGGCTCGAACTCCACTCCCGACCGGTCATCAGCACCGTGCTCTTCCGCCCGGCCGGCGCCACCGCGCCCCAGGTCGCCGCCGTCAGACGCCGGCTCCTCACGGACGGCCGCGCCGTCCTCGGCCGCGCCACCGCCGCCGGCCCCGACGGCCGGCCCGGCCTCTGGCTGAAGGCCACCCTGCTCAACCCGCAGGTCCAGCAGAGCGATCTGACCGCCCTGATCAAGCTGGTACTCGACCACTACGACGGCACGACCCCGAAGGACCCCGGCGATGACCACCACTGAGACCGAAGCCCCACTCGACCTCGCCGGCATCGGCATCGGCCCCGCCAACCTGTCACTGGCCGCCCTGAGCTTCCCCATCCCCGGGCTGCGCGCCGCCTGGTACGAACGCCGGCCCGAGTTCCACTGGCACCCAGGGCTGCTGATCGAGGGCACCACCCTCCAGGTGCCCTTCCTCGCCGACCTGGTGACCCTGGCCGACCCCACCAACCCCTGGAGCTTCCTCAACTACCTGCGGCACCAACAGCGGCTCTACCCCTTCTACTTCGCCGAGCGCTTCCACAGCCACCGCGCCGAGTACGACGCCTACTGCCGCTGGGTCACCCGCCAACTCCCCGGTCTCAACTTCCGTCACCAGGTCGACGCCATCCGGTGGAACGCCGACGACTCCGTCTTCGACCTGGACTTCACCCGCCTCGGCTCCCACGGCGAGGCGGAGGCCGTCGGCCGCGCCCACGCCCGCCACCTCGCCATCGGCATCGGCACCGAGCCCCACATCCCCGAGGCGCTGCGCCCCCTCGCCGAGACCACCACCATCCCGGTGCTCCACTCGGCCCACTACCTCGACCACCGCGACCGGCTGCTCGCCGCCGAGCACGTCACCGTGGTCGGCTCCGGGCAGTCGGGCGCCGAGATCTTCCTCGACCTGCTGCGCCGCAGGCCCGAGGGCCGCGAGCGGCTGCACTGGCTCAGCCGCACCCCCGCCTTCGCGCCCATGGAGTACAGCAGGCTCGGCCTCGAGCACTTCACCCCCGACTACTCCCGCTACTTCTACGGGCTTCCCGAGTCCACCAGGGACGACCTGGTGCGGCGCCAGTGGCAGCTGCACAAGGCCGTCGACCACGAGACGCTGTCCGCCATCCACGACGAGCTCTACCGCCGCTCGCTGCACGGCGGTTGGCCGGACGCGGTGCTCACCCCCGGGGTCAGCGTCCGCACCGCGGGCCGCCTCGGCACCACCCAGATCGAGCTGCACCTCGACCACGAGGAGCAGGGCGAGCGCTCCCGGCTGACCACCGGCGCCCTGGTGCTCGCCACCGGCTACCGCGACCGGCCACTCGACCCCCTGCTGCCCGCCCTCGACCAGGAGCTCCGCCGGGACGCGGCCGGCCGGCCCAGGATCCACCCCGACTACCGGCTCGACCTCGACCCGGGCATCACCGGGTCGATCTTCGTGGTCAACGCGGAGCGGCACACGCACGGCGTCGGCGCCCCCGACCTGGGCCTGGTCGCCCACCGCAGCGCCGTCATCCTGAACACCCTGACCGGCGAGCGCTGCTACTCGCTGCCCGAACGGGCGGCCTTCACCACCTTCGGGCTCCGCCCCGCGGCCCGGGCCGGCCGCGCCCCCGAGTTTGCGGCACGCGGAAGGGGGCACTCTCCCTTTCGTTAGCCGGGGCCTCCCCCATACAAGAATGGGGGGCTCAAAAGAGCGGGCCGTTGCTCATTCTGTGAGTTGTCGGTCTCCTCTTTAAAATCCAGCCGCCGTGTGGTCACTTCCGGATAGCCTGCTACTGGCTGGTAACTCCTACAGTTGGCCTATGCGCCGAGCAAAAATCGTTTGCACACTTGGGCCAGCTACCGACTCATATGAGCGCATCGTCGCGCTCGTCGAGGCCGGAATGGACGTGGCGCGACTCAACCTCAGTCATGGCGCCCATCGCGAGCACGAACTGCGCTATCAGCGCGTGCGGCGCGCCGCCGAGGAAAAGGGTCGAAGCATCGGAATTCTGGCCGACCTCCAGGGCCCGAAGATCCGGCTCGGCAGCTTCCGCGAAGGCCCGGTCCTCCTCGAGAACGGCGACGAATTCACCATCACCACCGAGGACGTCGCCGGCGACGTCAACCGCTGCGGCACCACCTACCCAGGCCTGGCCTCCGACGTCAGGCCGGGTGAGCGGATTCTGGTCGACGACGGTCGGGTCGCCCTCGAAGTCACCGGCGTCGAGGGGCCGGAGGTCCGCACCGTGGTGGTCGAGGGCGGCCTCGTCTCCGACCACAAGGGCCTCAACCTGCCGGGTGTCGCGGTCTCGGTGCCCGCCCTCTCCCACAAGGACATCGAGGACCTGCGCTGGGCGTTGCGCACCGGGGTCGACGTCATCGCCCTGTCCTTCGTCCGCAGCGGCGACGACATCAAGGACGTGCACCGGGTGATGGCCGAGGAGGGCCGCTTCCTCCCCGTCATCGCCAAGATCGAGAAGCCGCAGGCCGAGGAGAACCTCCGCGACATCGTCGACGCCTTCGACGGCATCATGGTGGCCCGCGGCGACCTGGGCGTCGAAGTGCCCCTGGAGTCGGTGCCGTTGGTGCAGAAGCGGGCCGTCGCCCTGGCCCGGCGCAACGCCAAGCCGGTCATCGTCGCCACCCAGATGCTCGACTCGATGATCGAGTCCTCCCGGCCCACCAGGGCCGAGGCGTCCGACGTGGCCAACGCCGTCATGGACGGCACGGACGCGGTCATGCTCTCCGGCGAGACCAGCGTCGGCCGGTATCCCGTGGAGACCGTCAGGACCATGAGCCGCATCGTGGCCGCCGCGGAGGACGTGATGCTCTCCGGCGGCCTGCCGCCGCTGACCGAGGGTACCAAGCCGCGGACCCAGGGCGGTGCCGTGGCCCGCGCCGCGGCCGAGATCGGCGACTTCCTCGACGCCAAGCTGCTGGTGGCCTTCACCCAGAGCGGCGACACCGCCCGCCGGCTCGCCCGCTACCGGTCGCCCATCCCCGTGGTCGCCTTCACCCCCGACCCGGCCACCCACGCCCAACTCACCCTCACCTGGGGCGTGGAGACCCATCTGGCACCCACCGTGCAGACCACCGACGAGATGGTGGCCCAGATGGACGAGCGGCTGCTGAGCATCGGCCGGTGCCACAGGGGCGAGATCGTGGTCATGACGGCGGGCTCCCCGCCGTCCACCCCGGGCACCACCAACCTGGTCAGGGTCCACCACGTCGGCGAGGACGACTCCCCGCGCTGACCCGCGACAACCCTCGCTGACCTGCGATGACCCGGGTGGCGCCGGCCACCGGCCACCGGCCGGTGGCACCCGCCCGGTGTTACACCGTGGACACGGGTGGGTGTTTGAATCGGTGCCGGGTGCGGGATTCGAACCCGCAAGCCCTCTCGGGCAGAGGTGTTTGAGACCTCCGTGTATGCCATTCCACCAACCCGGCGGGGAAGCGCCCGGCGAGTGTATCGGCTCGGCCGCCGGGGTGGCGACTAGGTACTCTCATGAGTGCCCCATCAGGCAGGAAACGAGGAGCATCGTGAGCACCCCCGACGTCCCCGACGAGCCCACCACTCCGGCCCAGGCCACCACCGAGGCGGACACCGCTCATGTCCCGCCGAACACCACCCGCGTCGTCATCGCCGAGGACGAGGCCCTGATCCGGCTCGACCTGAAGGAGATGCTGGAGGAGGAGGGGTACACCGTCGTCGGCGAGGCCGGGGACGGGGAGCGGGCCGTGGAGCTGGCGCGCGAGCTGGGGCCCGACCTGGTGATCCTCGACGTGAAGATGCCGGTCATGGACGGCATCTCGGCCGCCGAGAAGATCGCCGGCGAGTCCATCGCCCCGGTGCTGATGCTGACCGCCTTCTCGCAGCGCGACCTCGTGGAGCGGGCGCGGGACGCGGGGGCCATGGCGTACCTGGTGAAGCCGTTCAGCAAGAGCGACGTGGTGCCGGCCATCGAGATCGCCGTCTCCCGGTTCAACGAGCTCAGGAGTCTCAGCCAGGAGGTCGCCGACCTCGCGCAGCGACTCGAGACGCGGAAGTTGGTGGACCGGGCGAAGAGCGTGCTGCAGACCCAGTACGGGCTCACCGAGCCGGCCGCGTTCCGCTGGATCCAGAAGACCTCGATGGACCGCAGGCTCTCCATGCACCAGGTCGCCGAGGCGGTCATCCAGGACGCCGAGGAGAAGCGGCAGAAGCAGCAGCAGAAGTAGCGCCGGAAGCAGCGCCGGAAGCAGCGCCGGAAGCAGCGTCCCGCCCATGAGTTAACTCTCTGTTAATTCATCCCAATTCGGGTCAGGGCGCGCCCGGGGTCCCCACCCCGGGCGCGCTCTTTGCGTTGGTGAACGAACTGGGTCCGGGATGAGCGGATCTTGGGTGGATCGTCCGGTGACCGGTGAGAGGTGTTCTGTTTCCGGCATGTGCCACAGGTCACGAGGCGATCACATCTGTCGCTGTGGTGTGTTCGCGCAGCACAGGGGGCAATAGATTCCGCTGCACGCCGCACCGGTGTGCCATGCGCATGGGAGTGTGCGGTGACGACACGTCTGGCTCGCTCCAGGGGGTTTTGGAAGTGCTCAACAAATCCATCGCGCGGTTCGCGATACCCGTCGTAGCTGGGGCGCTCGTGCTCACCGCCTGCGGCAGTGACGACGGGGGCGACGGCGGCACGACTTACAAGATCGCTTATCAGGGTCCGCTGTCGGGGCAGAACGTGGGCCTCGGCGAAAATATGCAGAACGGCGTCCAGCTCGCGATCAACGAGGCGAATGACTCGGGCGACTACGACTTCGAGCTGGAGTACTTCGCCGCGGACGACCAGGGTTCCGAAACCCAGGCCACCACCGCCGCGCAGAGCGCCATCGACGACTCCGATGTGGTCGCGGTCGTCGGTCCCGCGTTCTCCGGTCCGACCAATGTCTCGGCGCCGCTGTACGGGCAGGCCGGCCTGGCCGCCGTGTCCACCTCGGCGACCAACCCGACGCTGACCGAGCAGGGCTTCCCGACGTTCCTGCGCGCCGTGCCCAACGACAACGCGCAGGGTGCGGCCATGTCCGACTTCCTGGCCAGCACGGACGGTGTGGGGAGCGTCGTCGTGATCGACGACGTGACCCCGTACGGCGAGGGCCTCGCGGACGTCGCGGAGGCGGACCTCGGCTCCGCCGGCCTCTCCGTGACGCGCGAGAGCGTGCCGGCGGACACCGTCGACTACGGTAACGCCGCCCGTTCGGTGGTCGAGTCCGGCGCCGACGCGCTGATCTACGCGGGGTACTACGAGGCGCTGGCGCCGTTCGCGACACGTCTCGACGAGGCTGGGTACGAGGGCATCGTGATGTCGGGCGACGGCTCGAACGACGACGAGCTGATCAACCTGGCAGGCGGCGCGGTGGACGGCTTCTACCTGACCTGCCCCTGCACGGACGCCACCCAGGAGGAGGCCACCCAGTCGTTCGCCGAGCGCTACGAGGCCGAGTTCGGCGTCGCGCCCGGCACGTACTCCGCCGAGTCGTACGACGCGGCGAACATGATCATCGAGCAGATCGCCGCGCTGGCGGCCGAAGGCTCGGTGGACCGGACGGCGCTGTACGAGGCGCTGGCCGGCGTGGAGTACGAGGGGTTGACCAAGACCTTCTCGTTCGACGAGAACGGTGAGTTCACGCAGCAGGCGATCTACCTGTACCAGGTCGAGGGCGAGGCGATCGGCTACGTCGGCGCCGTCGAGGAGCTGGTGGGCGGCTAGCGGCCGCCCGGGCCGGCGGGCGGGCGCGACCCGTGTCGCCCCGCCGGCCCGTCCGCCCCGCTGGCCCGAAAAGGCCCGCTGCCGTTCGTTCCCACAAGGAAGTCAGTCCATGTCCCTTTCCGATATCTGGGACGTGCTAGTCCTCGGTGTGGTGCTCGGCTCGCTTTACGCCGTCATCGCCATTGGCTACACGCTCGTCTACGGTGTTCTCCAACTGCTGAACTTCGCGCACAGCGAGGTCTTCATGGCCGGCGGATTCGGGGGAGTCATCGCGCTCACCCTGTTCGAGCCGGCCGCCGATCCCTCCGGCCTGCAGTCCGTCCTGTATGTGCTGCTCGGTATCTGCGCGGGCGCGGCATTGGGCGGCCTGGTCGCGTTCGGACTCGAAAAGGCGGCGTATCGGCCACTGCGCAGACGGAATGCGCCACGTCTGGTCTTTCTGATCACGGCGATCGGTGCGTCGTTCTTTCTGTACAACCTGGCTGGCAAGCTGTTCGGGCGCTATCCGATCCCGATGCCGTCCATGTACGAGAACCGGAGACTCTTCGAGTTCTTCGGCGCCCCGGTGAGCGTGACGCAGCTGATCATCGTCGTCACGGGTGTGACGATGCTGGTCACGGTGGACTTCGTGGTCAACCGCACCAAGCTGGGCTCCGGCATCAGGGCGGTGGCCCAGGATCCCGAGGTCGCCTCCCTGATGGGCGTGGACATCGACAAGGTGGTCTCCCGGACCTTCGTGCTGGGCGGCCTGATGGGCGGCGTGGCCGGCTTCCTGTTCGGCACCAACCTCCAGGTGGACTACCAGATGGGCTTCCTGCCCGGCATCACGGCGTTCGCGGCGGCCGTGCTCGGCGGCATCGGCAACGTCCGCGGCGCCATGCTCGGCGGACTGACGCTGGGCGTGGTCGAGTCGTTCACGGTCGAACTCTGGGGTGACGCCTGGCGCTACGTCGGCGCCTTCGCCGTGCTGGTGCTGGTGCTGATGCTCCGCCCGACCGGCCTCCTCGGCGAGCGCGTGGGGAGGACGGCATGAGTGCCGATGTGAGTGTCCGCAAGCCGCTCTCGGCGGCGGCGCGGCTCCGGCGGCGGCGCTGGTACCAGCAGCCGCGCTGGCAGCGGCTGTTCGGCATGGTCGTGCTGGCCGTGGTGCTGGCACAGGTCACCGGCGAGCAGGGCGAGCGCAACGACCTCTTCCACGCGATCCAGGCCAACTTCCAGAGCACCGGCCTCCTGGTCTGGCTGGCCGTGATGGTCGGCATCTGGGCGGTGCGCGAGTTCTTCGGTGAGCAGGTGGGCACCCAGCGCCGGCGGCTGGGCGGCGAGATCGCCCGCCCGATCCAACGTCTGCTGGGACAGGTGCGCGGCCAACGCGCCTACCGCTGGGGCGGCCTCGGCGCGCTGCTGGTCTTCCTGATCATCCTGCCGCTGCTGGTCTCCACCTTCTGGCAGCAGGTGCTGGTCGACCAGATCGGCGTCTACGTGATGGTCGCCATCGGCCTGAACGTCGTCATCGGCTGGGCCGGCATGCTGGACCTGGGCTTCATCGCGTTCTTCGCGATCGGCGCCTACAGCGCGGCCTTCTGGACGGGCGGCCTCCCGGTGGAGCCCCCGTTCGAGCTGAACAACTTCCTGGTGATCCCCATCGCCGTGCTCACCTGCCTCATCGCCGGCGTGCTGCTCGGCGCGCCGACCCTACGGCTGCGCGGCGACTACCTGGCCATCGTGACGCTCGGCTTCCACGAGATCGTCTACCTGCTGGCGAGGAACCTCAACGAGTTCACCGGCGGCACCCGGGGCGCCCAGGGCCTGGACAAGTTCTCCGTCGACCTCGGCTTCTGGTCCTACGACTGGGAGTTGGACCCGCAGCCCTACTACTGGGTCCAGCTGGCCGCGATCGTGGTCGTGCTGGTGCTGTTCATCAGGCTCGAACACTCCCGGGTGGGCCGCGCCTGGACCGCGATCCGCGAGGACGAGGTGGCGGCCGCCGCCACCGGCGTCGACACGGTCCGCTTCAAGCTGCTGGCGTTCGCCATCGGCGCGTCGACCTCCGGCGTGGCGGGCGTGATCTACGCCAGCAAGCAGGGCTTCATCAACCCCGAGCAGTTCGTGGTGATGATGTCGGTGCTGGCGCTCGCCTACGTGGTGTTCGGCGGCATGGGCTCGATCCCCGGCGTGCTGCTCGGCACGGCGGTCCTGGTGTGGCTCCCCGAGTACCTGCGGGACACGGTCGACCCCCAGGACCGTTTCCTCTACCTGGGCGGGCTGCTGGTCGTGATGATGATCTACCGGCCGCAGGGCCTGTGGCCCTCGCGCCGCCGGCAGCACGAGTTGAAGATGGCCGAGGAGGGCACCGCGGGCGCCGACGCGCTGGGCGCCCAGCCCGGAGGTGCGCAGTCATGACCACGGAGATGCAGGAGGCGGCGAAGGCCGCGGCGGCCGGCGCGGACGGCGGCGACGTGCTCGACGCCTCTGGCGTGACGCTGCGGTTCGGCGGCCTCACCAGCCTGGACGCGGTCGCGCTGCGCATGGCGCGCGGCGAGATCCTGGCCGTGATCGGCCCGAACGGCGCGGGCAAGACCTCGCTGTTCAACTCGCTCACGGGCGCCTACATCCCGCAGGAGGGGACGATCACGTTCCGTCCGCGGGCCGGCGGCTCGCACGAGTTGCGGGGGCAGAAGCCGCACCGGGTCAGCCGGTTGGGGGTTGCCCGCACCTTCCAGAACATCCGGCTGTTCGGCGCGCTGACCGTGCTGGAGAACGTCAAGATCGCCGTCGAGACGCGGCAGCGCACGGACGCGGTCTCCATCATGCTGGGGCTGCCGAACGCGCGTCGGGACGAGCGGGCGAGCGACCGCAAGGCGCACGAGGTGCTGTCCTTCGTGGGCCTCGAGGAGCGGATCAACGAGCTGGCATCGGCCCTGAGCTACGGCGAGCAGCGCCGGCTGGAGATCGCCAGGGCGCTGGCCACCGACCCCGAGGTGCTGCTGCTCGACGAGCCGGCGGCCGGCACCAACCCGACCGAGAAGCGGGATCTGGAGGTGCTGATCCGGCGGATCAACGTCGACCTGGGCGTCAGCGTGCTGCTGATCGAGCACGACATGCGCCTGGTGATGTCCGTCGCCGACCGGGTGGTGGTGCTCAACTTCGGCAAGAAGATCGCCGAGGGCACCCCCGCCGAGGTGCAGCAGGACCCGGCGGTGATCGAGGCCTATCTCGGGGCCCCGGCCGACGCCGAACAGGAGGCGGCCGTCGCCGAGTTGGTGGCCGAGCAGGCCGAACACGCGGCGCAGGCGGCGGGGATCCCCGCCGCGCGCGCCGGCGAGGCGGACCGGGAGCGGGCCGCGGACGGCGAGGAGGGTACGGCGTGAGCACCGAGGTGGAGTGGGAACCGAAGGGCGCGGCGGACGCCGGGCCCGAGGGCACGCCGCTGCTCGAACTGCGGGATCTGCACGTCTACTACGGCGCCATCGAGGCGCTCAAGGGCGTGAGCCTGACGGTGGGCGAGGGCGAGGTCGTCGCGCTGCTCGGCGCCAACGGCGCGGGCAAGTCCACGACGCTGAAGACGGCGTCCGGCATGATCCAGCCGCGCGCCGGCGAGGTGCTGCTGCGCGGCGAGCGGGTGGACGGCATCAAGTCGCACGAGCTCGTCCAGTTCGGCATCGGCCATGTGCCCGAGGGCCGGCGGGTGTTCGCCCGGATGACGGTGCTGGAGAACCTGCGGATGGGGGCGTACCGGCTCAAGCGCCCCGATCCGGCCGACCTGGACCGGGTGTTCACCCTGTTCCCGCGGCTCGCCGACCGGCGCAAGCAGGTCAGCGGCACCCTCTCCGGCGGCGAGCAGCAGATGCTGGCGATCGGCCGGGCCCTGATGGGCAAGCCGGAGCTGCTGCTGCTCGACGAGCCGTCCATGGGCCTGGCGCCGCTGATCGTCCAGCAGATCTTCGAGATCCTGCGGGAGATCAACGAGCAGGGCACCACGCTGCTGCTGGTCGAGCAGAACGCCTCGCAGGCGCTGCAACTGGCCAACCGCGGCTATGTGCTGGAGACCGGCGCGGTGGTGATGTCGGACGAGGCGTCCGCGCTGCTGTCCGATCCCCGGGTGCGCGCCGCCTACCTGGGCGAGACCATCGAGTGACCACCGGGCCCCGCCAGGGGCTCACACCGGTGTCGTCGGCTCCGCCGCCTGGCCCTGCTGGGCGGCGGGCCGCAGCACGCAGGTGAGACGCGCGGTGCAGACGCGCTTGTCCTGCTCGTCGGTGAGCACGATCTCGTAGGTGGCCGAGGTGCGGCCGGTGTGCGCGGGCGTCGCCACCCCGGTGACCAGCCCCGTCCGCACGGCGCGGTGGTGCGTGCAGTTGAGGTCCACACCGACGGCGATCTTGTTGGGGCCGGCGTGCAGCATGGCGCCCACCGAACCCAGGGTCTCGGCGAGCACGGCGGACGCCCCGCCGTGCAACAGCCCGTAGGGCTGGGTGTTGCCCTCGACCGGCAGGGTTCCGACGACGCGCTCGGGAGCGGCGGACAGTATGCGGACCCCCATCCGCTGCCCGAGCGCGCCGGCGGAGAAGAGCGCCGGCAGGTCGATGCCGAGGCCGGCCCACTGCTCGACGATGTGGGATGGGAACGCGGTGGTGTGCTGCTCGTGCTCGCCCATGGGAGCGTTCTATCAGGTGGTCTCGGGGCGGCGGGCGGCCGGGGTGAGCCGCACGACGAGCGACTTGCTGGTGGGCGTGTTGCTGACGTCCGCCGTGGAGTCGAGCGGCACCAGCACGTTCGTCTCCGGGTAGTAGGCGGCGGCGCAGCCGCGGGCGGTGGGGTAGTGGACGACGCGGAAGCCGGCGGCGGTGCGCTCGGTGCCGTCGGTCCACTCGCTGGTCAGGTCGGCGTAGTCGCCGTCGGCGAGGCCGAGCGCGGCGGCGTCCTCGGGGTGGACGAGCACCACGCGGCGGCCCTTGGCGATGCCGCGGTAGCGGTCGTCGAGGCCGTAGATGGTGGTGTTGTACTGGTCGTGCGAGCGGAGGGTCTGGAGCAGCAGCCGCCCCTCGGGGGCGACGGGGTGTTCGACGGGCGCCGCCGTGAAGTTGGCCTTGCCGGTGGCGGTGGGGAAGCGGCGCTCGTCGCGGGGGCCGTGGGGGAGCGCGAAGCCGCCGGGCTTCGAGACCCGGGCCTCGAAGTCCTCGAAGCCGGGGATCACCCGGGAGACGCGGTCCCTGATCAACCGGTAGTCGGCCTCGAACTCCTCCCAGGGGGTGGCGCTTCGCTCGCCGAGGACCCGGCGGGCCAGCCGGCAGACGATGGCCGGCTCGGAGAGCAGCGCCTCGCCGGCGGGGCGGAGCCGACCGCGTGAGCTGTGCACGATGCCCATCGAGTCCTCGACGGTGACGAACTGCTCACCGGCGGCCTGGGTGTCGCGCTCGGTGCGGCCGAGGGTGGGCAGGATCAGGGCCCGGGCGCCGGTGACGCAGTGCGAGCGGTTGAGCTTCGTGGAGACGTGCACCGTCAGCCGGGCGCGCCGCATGGCGTCCTCGGTGACCTCGGTGTCGGGGGAGGCGGCCACGAAGTTGCCGCCCATCGCGAAGAACACCCTGACCCGGCCGTCCCGCAGGGCGCGGATCGAGTCGACCACGTCGAGGCCGTGCGCGGCGGGCGGCGTGAAGCCGAACTCGCGCTCGATGGCGGCCAACAGCTCGGCCGGCGGGCGCTCCACGATGCCCATGGTGCGGTCGCCCTGGACGTTGGAGTGGCCGCGCACCGGGCAGACCCCGGCGCCCGGCCGGCCGACGTTGCCGCGGAGCAGCAGGAAGTTGACGACCTCCCTGATGGTGGGCACCGAGTGCTTGTGCTGGGTGAGCCCCATCGCCCAGCAGACCACGATGGAGCGCGATTCCAGCACCATGTCGAGGGCCCGCTCGATGTCGGCCCGGTCGAGGCCGGTGGCGCGCAGCGTCTCTGCCCAGTCGGCCTCGTCGGCCTCCTTGGCGAACTCCTCGAAGCCGTGGGTGTGTTCGTCGATGAAGGCGGTGTCGATCGCCGTCGCGTCGCCGTCGGCGTGGCGCGCCAGGATCAGCTTGTTGAGCATCCGGAACAGCGCCTGGTCGCCGCCGAGCCTGATCTGCAGGAAGAGGTCGGTGAGGGCGGTGCCAGGACCGGCGAGGCCGCGCGGCGTCTGCGGGTTGCGGAACCGCTCGAGCCCGGCCTCGGGGAGCGGGTTGACCGTGACGATCCGGGCGCCGCCGGCCTTGGCCTGCTCCAGCGCCGACAGCATCCGCGGGTGGTTGGTGCCCGGGTTCTGCCCGGCCACGATGATCAGGTCGGCGCGGTGGAGGTCGTCGAGCAGCACGCTGCCCTTGCCGATGCCGAGGGTCTCGGTGAGCGCGAAGCCGGACGACTCGTGGCACATGTTGGAGCAGTCGGGCAGGTTGTTGGTGCCGAACTCGCGGGCGAACAGCTGGTAGAGGAACGCGGCCTCGTTGCTGGTGCGGCCCGAGGTGTAGAAGACGGCCTCGTCCGGCGTGCCGAGGGCGCGCAGCTCGTCGGCGACGAGGTCGAAGGCCCGGTCCCAGGAGATCGGCTGGTAGCTGTCGGCGCCCTCGGCGAGGTACATCGGGTGGGTGAGGCGGCCCTGCTGGCCGAGCCAGTACCCGGAGCGCTCGGCGAGTTCGGCGACCGGATGGGCGGCGAAGAACTCGGGAGTCACCCGGCGGACGGTGGCCTCCTCGGCCACCGCCTTGGCACCGTTCTCGCAGAACTCGGCGGTGTGCGGCTTGTCGGGCTCGGGCCAGGCGCACCCCGGGCAGTCGAAGCCGCCGTGCTGGTTGACCCGGAGCAGGGTGAGCGCGGTGCGGCGCACCCCCATCTGCCGCTGCGCCGTCCGCAGAGCCTGCCCGATCGCCGGCAGGCCGACCGCGGAGTGCTTGGGTTCGCCCACCGTGGGTGCGTCCTGGACGGGGTCGGCGGCGGGCGGCTTGGCTGGCATGGCGCGTGCTCCTCTTCCCGTTGGCCCTCCGCCGGGCGTTGCCCGTGGGGAACCTGGTGATCTCCGTGGCGCTCCTGGATCTTGCCACCGATCGTGCCACGCCGAACCTGGAGTGTCAGTGGTCCATGGGAGGATCGGCGACGTGGCTGAGAACGAGAGCTCCGGGAAGGCTGGGATGTCCGAGAAAGGCGAGAAGGGGAAGAGCGGGGCGGAGGCGCCGAGCGCGCCGAGCGCCCCGCGGCTGATGCTGCTTGACGGGCACTCCCTGGCGTATCGGGCGTTCTTCGCGCTGCCCGCGGAGAACTTCACCACCGTGGTGGGCCAGCCGACCAACGCGATCTACGGCTTCACCTCGATGCTGGCGAACACGCTTCGTGACGAGGCGCCCACGCACCTCGCGGTCGCCTTCGACGTCTCCCGCGTCACCTGGCGTTCGGATCGCTACGCGGAGTACAAGGCCACCAGGTCCGCCACGCCCGACGAGTTCAAGGGCCAGGTGGAGCTGATCGGCGAGCTGCTCGACACGATGCGGGTGCGGCGGTTCGCGGTCTCCGGCTTCGAGGCGGACGACGTGATCGCCACGCTCGCCACGCAGGCCGCGGACGAGGGCTTCCAGGTGTCGATCGTCACCGGCGACCGAGACGCCTTCCAGCTGGTCAGCGACCGGATCACCGTCCTGTACCCGACCAAGGGCGTCTCCGAGCTGACCCGCTTCACGCCGGAGAAGGTCCAGGAGAAGTACGGCCTGCCCCCGGCCCTCTACCCGGACTTCGCGGCGCTCCGGGGTGACCCCTCCGACAACCTGCCGGGCATCCCGGGCGTCGGCGAGAAGACGGCCGCCAAGTGGATCAACCAGTTCGGTTCGCTCGACGCGTTGGCGGAGCGGGCCGAGGAGGTCAAGGGCAAGGCAGGCCAGAATCTCCGCGAGCACCTGGATTCGGTCAGGCTCAACCGGGTGCTGACCGAGCTCGCCAGGGACGTGGAACTCGGCTGCGTGCCGGCCGACCTGGCCCGCCAGCCCTACGACGAGTCCGCGCTCACCGTTCTCCTCGACACGCTGGAGTTCCGCAACCCCAGCCTGCGCGAGCGGCTCTTCGCCGTCGACCCGGCCCGCGCCGACGAGCCGGCGCCCGCCCTCGACGAGTTCACGGTCGACGGCGTGCTGCTGACCACCGGCGGCCTCGCCCCGTGGCTCGCCGAGCACGGCGCGGCGCCGCTCGGCCTGGCCACCCTCGACGACTGGAAGCTGGGCGCCGGCAGCGTGCACGCGGTCGCGCTGGCCACGGCCGAGGGCCCCGCGGCCTGGTTCGACCCGGCCCGGCTCGACGAGGCGGACGAGCGGGCCTTCGCCGGCTGGCTCGCCGACCAGGAGCGGCCCAAGGTCGTGCACAACGCGAAGGGCGTGCGCCGGGTGTTCGCCGAGCACGGCTGGGAGCCGGCCGGCATCACCATGGACACGGCGCTCGCCGCCTATCTGGTGCAGCCGGGCCGCCGCTCCTTCGCACTCGACGCGCTGAGCGTGGAGTTCCTGGCCCGCGAGCTGGAGCAGCCCGCCGAGTCTGGCGGCCAGCTGGCCTTCGGCGCCGACGACGAGGCCGAGGCGGAGTCGCTGATGCGGCACGCCCGCACCGTCCTGGATCTCGGCGAGGCGTTCGCCGGTCGCCTCGCGGACGTGGGCGCGGCCGAGCTGCTGACCGATCTGGAGCTGCCCACCTCCGAGTTGCTGGCCAGGCTCGAGCGGGCCGGCATCGCGGCGGACCGCGGCTGGCTGGAGCGGCTCGAGCAGCAGTTCGCGGTCGCCGTCCAGCAGGCCGTCACCGAGGCGCACGCCTCCGTCGGCCACGAGTTCAACCTGGGCTCGCCCAAGCAGCTCCAGGAGGTCCTCTTCGGCGAGCTCGGGCTGCCCAAGACCAAGAAGACCAAGACGGGTTACACGACCGACGCGGACGCCCTCGCCTGGCTGGCCACCCAGACCGAGCACGAGCTGCCGGTGATCATGCTGCGCCACCGGGAGCAGGCGCGGCTGCGCACCACGGTCGAGGGCCTGATCAAGACCGTCGCCCCCGACGGCCGGATCCACACCACCTTCCAGCAGACGGTGGCGGCGACCGGCCGGCTCTCCTCCACCGACCCGAACCTGCAGAACATCCCGGTCCGCACCGACGAGGGCCGGGCCATCAGGCGCGGCTTCGTGGTGGGCGAGGGCTTCGAGGCCCTGATGACGGCCGACTACAGCCAGATCGAGCTGCGGGTGATGGCCCACCTCTCGGAGGACGCCGGCCTGTTGGAGGCGTTCGCCTCCGGCGAGGACCTGCACGACACGGTGGCCTCCCAGGTGTTCGGCGTCGAGCGCGACCAGGTCGACCCCGAGATGCGGCGCCGCATCAAGGCCATGAGCTACGGCCTGGCCTACGGCCTCTCCGCCTTCGGGCTCTCCCAGCAGCTGTCCATCAGCCCCGACGAGGCGCGGAAGTTGATGGACACCTACTTCGAGCGCTTCGGCGGCGTGCGCGACTACCTCCAGCACGTGGTCGAGGAGGCCAGGAGCATCGGCTACACCCAGACGCTGCTCGGCCGCCGCCGCTACCTGCCCGATCTCACCAGCTCCAACCGGCAGCGCCGCGAGATGGCCGAGCGGATGGCGCTCAACGCGCCGATCCAGGGCACCGCGGCCGACATCGTCAAGATCGCCATGCTCAGGGTGGACGAGTCGCTGCGCGCCGAGAAGCTGGCCTCCCGGATGCTGCTCCAGGTCCACGACGAGATCGTGCTCGAGGTGGCCCCTGGGGAGCGCGAGCGGCTCGAGGAGCTGGTGCGGCGCGAGATGGCGGGCGCGGTGGGGCTCCGCGCCCCGCTCGACGTGTCGGTCGGCTGGGGTGACACCTGGGAGTCCGCGGCGCACTAGGCGCTCCGCTGGGAAGCGCCGCGGCGGGCCATCGCTCGTCCGCGGGCCCGCCGTGGCTGGTCACGCAGTTCCCCGCGCCCCTTCGGGGCGCCGTCGTGGCTGGTCGCGTCCAGGCGGCGGGGCCTCCCCCAGGCTCCGTCTGGGAGTTCCCCCAACCCGCGCACTCCCGCGCACTCCCGCGCGAACCGAAGCGGACGTCGGCGGACGCGCCCGTCGCGTCCGCCGTCGCGTTTCCCCAACTGCCCCTCCAGGGACACCGGTAGGTTCTGGCTAGGGAACCGGCACCTGTCGTACTGTCGTCCCGGTCACCGCACCGAGTCGCTGATGGAGGGGAAGACGCGTGGGGTTGCGTATCAGCAGGATCCGCAAGGGAATTTCGGGCTCCGCCGTGGCCGCGGCGGCCATGGCGGCGCTCACGGCCTCCCAGGCGCCGGACGTGCTGGGCAGTGACACCGCGGGGCCGTCGGACCCGGCGGATCGTCCGGCCGTGCAGGAGCCCGCGGACATCGTGGATGACGGTGCGGAGGAGGAGCGTTCCTACCACACCGACCTGCCGCCGCTGGACACCGCGGAGGGCGGCGGAGGCGGCGGCGCCGCGGCCGGCACCGGCGTGGGCGAGGGCGAGGCCGGCATCCCGGCCACCGTCCTCGACGCCTACCGGCGCGCGGCGGAGACGGTCGCCGGCACCAACCCGGGCTGCGACCTGGAGTGGGAGGTGCTGGCCGCGATCGGCAAGGTCGAGTCCGGCCACGCCAGGGGCGGCGACGTCTCCGCCGACGGCACCACCACGACCCCCATCCTCGGCCCGGTGCTCGACGGCAACGGGTTCGCGCAGATCATGGACACCGACCGCGGCCGCTGGGACAGCGACTCCCGCTACGACCGGGCGGTCGGCCCCATGCAGTTCATCCCCTCCACCTGGGCCCGCTGGGGCGCCGACGGCAACGGGGACGGCGTCTCCAACCCGAACAACGTCTACGACGCCGCGCTCGCCGCCGGCAACTACCTGTGCGCCTCGGGGCGCAGCCTGGCCGACCCGGACAACCTGGACCAGGCGCTGCTGAGCTACAACCACTCGTGGGACTACGTGGCGACGGTCAGGTCCTGGCTCGACTACTACCGCGACGGCGTCCACGAGGTGCCGGACGGCGACGGCGGCCTGCCCACCAGCCCCGGCCCCGGCAACCCGCGGAACCCGGGCGCCACCGGCGCGGGGCGCGACGGCGGCTCCTCGGCCGGCCGGGAGACGCCCGTCGACCGGGACACCCCGGCTGGTGGCGACGACCGGCCCGCCCCGCGGCCGCCCGTCGAGGAGGAGGGCTCCGTCACGCCGCGGCCGAACCCGATCGACCCGCCGGACGACGAGGACCCGGGGGAGGAGACCGAGGAGCCCACGGAGCCTGAGGAGCCGGGCGGCGAGAACCCGTCGGACCCGGGCGAGGACCCGTCGGAGCCCACCGACCCCGACGACCCGGCCGACCCCGACGACCCGCAGGACCCCGAGTGCCCGGTGGACCCGGACGACCCGGATGCCCCGGCCGACCCCGACGACCCGGAGGCCCCGGAGACCGGCACGCCGCAGGACCCGGCCGAGACCGAGGACCCGGCCACCGAGCCCGCGGACCCCGAGAACCCGGACGACCCGGACGACCCTGAGAACCCCGACGACCCGGAGGACCCCGACACGTGCGGGGAGGACCCCGAGGACCCGGCCGAGGACGACGAGGAGTCCACGGACGGCGAGAGCGGCGACGGCGCGGAGGGCGGCGCCGAGGCGCCGGCGGCCACCGCCACCAGGCGCGCCGTCTGAGACCCGGTCGGACACCACGCCCGGTGACGCGGTCGTCTCCGGGCGTGGTGTCGTGGATCCCTGCGGCGGGAATCGGCCGGGTTTGGCCTGTTAGGGCCCCACGTGAGGCGAAGCGCGCATTGACCCCGCTCCGCTATGTCCGTATGCTATAAGGCGCGCTGCGGGCCTGCGCGCCTCAGACGGAGTAGGCCGCGCTCGCATCTGTTGTATGTCCCCTCGGTTGTCGAGGCGCTACCGGTTCCAGGGTCCCCGGACCCCGGAACCTATGGATGGCGTCTCTCAGGCTGTCCGGCTTCGGCGGTGCGATATTGGGCCTGCGGCGTAGCAGTGCCTACGAACATGTCCGTACCGGAGCCCTTTACCACATGACGAGCAGCACCGAGACAACCGTGACCACCCCGCAGGTTGCGGTCAACGACATCGGTTCCGAGGAAGCCTTCCTCGCCGCGATCGACGAGACGATCAAGTACTTCAACGACGGCGACATCGTCGACGGCGTCATCGTGAAGGTCGACCGGGACGAGGTCCTGCTCGACATCGGTTATAAGACCGAGGGGGTCATCCCCTCCCGCGAGCTGTCGATCAAGCACGACGTCGATCCCAACGAGGTCGTCGCCGTCGGTGACGAGATCGAGGCCCTGGTTCTCCAGAAGGAGGACAAGGAAGGTCGCCTCATCCTGTCCAAGAAGCGCGCCCAGTACGAGCGCGCCTGGGGCACGATCGAGAAGATCAAGGACGAGGACGGCATCGTCACCGGTACCGTCATCGAGGTCGTCAAGGGTGGCCTCATCCTCGACATCGGCCTCCGGGGCTTCCTGCCGGCCTCCCTGGTCGAGATGCGCCGGGTCCGCGACCTCCAGCCGTACGTCGGCAAGGAGCTCGAGGCCAAGATCATCGAGCTGGACAAGAACCGCAACAACGTGGTTCTCTCCCGCCGCGCCTGGCTGGAGCAGACCCAGAGCGAGGTCCGCCAGACCTTCCTCACCACCCTGCAGAAGGGCCAGGTGCGCTCCGGCGTCGTCTCCTCCATCGTCAACTTCGGCGCGTTCGTCGACCTCGGTGGCGTGGACGGCCTGGTGCACGTCTCCGAGCTCTCCTGGAAGCACATCGACCACCCCTCCGAGGTCGTCGAGGTCGGCCAGGAGGTCACGGTCGAGGTGCTGGACGTCGACATGGACCGCGAGCGCGTCTCGCTGTCGCTGAAGGCGACCCAGGAAGACCCGTGGCAGCAGTTCGCCCGCACCCACCAGATCGGGCAGGTCGTCCCCGGCAAGGTCACCAAGCTGGTGCCGTTCGGCGCGTTCGTCCGGGTGGACGAGGGCATCGAGGGCCTGGTCCACATCTCCGAGCTGGCCGAGCGCCACGTGGAGATCCCGGAGCAGGTCGTCCAGGTCAACGACGAGATCTTCGTCAAGGTCATCGACATCGACCTGGAGCGCCGCCGGATCAGCCTCTCGCTGAAGCAGGCCAACGAGAACTTCGGGCCCGACCCGATGGCCGTGGAGTTCGACCCCACCCTGTACGGCATGGCCGCCTCCTACGACGACCAGGGCAACTACATCTACCCCGAGGGCTTCGACCCGGAGGCCAACGACTGGCTGCCCGGGTACGACAAGCAGCGGGAGGAGTGGGAGCGCCAGTACGCCGAGGCGCAGCAGCGCTTCGAGCAGCACCAGGCGCAGGTCATCAAGTCCCGCGAGGCGGACGCCCAGGCCGAGGCCGAGGCCGCCGGTTCCGGCGGCGCCGGTGGTCAGCAGGGCGGTGGCGGCGGCGGTTCCTACTCGTCGCCGC
This sequence comes from Streptomyces mayteni, assembly GCF_054783955.1. Taxonomy (NCBI): domain Bacteria; kingdom Bacillati; phylum Actinomycetota; class Actinomycetes; order Kitasatosporales; family Streptomycetaceae; genus Streptomyces; species Streptomyces mayteni. Next base: position 152,113 of record NZ_BAAGPR010000002.1, read on the forward strand.
AGGCCGAGGACTCGGGCGCCCTGGCGTCCGACGAGGCGCTGGCCGCGCTGCGCGAGAAGCTCGCCGGCGGGCAGAGCTGATCGCTGGACCGCGAGGTCCGCACCTTTGTGACGGGCGAGGCCCGCACCCCCTCGGGGGTGCGGGCCTCGGCCCTTTCTCGGGCGGGAATGCCTTCGCCCTACTGGATGTTGTCGCCTGGGTACGCGTCACAGCGGAAGGGGAGCGGTCACGGTGCGCGATCCGCAGGAGTTGTTCGCATGGGAGCCGCGCGGCCTGGCCCTGGTCGACGAGGCGACCGGCGGCTCGGACAGCGCCGGGCCGGTGCTGATCTATCACTTCGAGGGCTTCATCGACGCCGGCGAGACCGGCGGACAGCTGATCGAGCGACTGCTCGAAGGCCGCCCCGCCACGACGGTGGCCAGGTTCGACCACGACCGGTTGATCGACTACCGCGCCCGGCGGCCCACCATGACCTTCCGCCGCGACCGGTGGACGGCCTACGCCACCCCCAGCCTTGAGGTGCGGCTCCTGCACGACGCGACCGGGCAGGCGTTCCTGGTGCTGTCGGGCCCCGAGCCCGACGTGGAGTGGGAGAGCTTCGCGCTCGCCGTGCGGGGGATCGTGGAGCGGCTCAACGTGCGGCTCGCCGTGACCTTCCACGGCATCCCGATGAGCGTGCCGCACACCCGCCCGGTCGGCCTCACCCCGCACGGCAACCGCGCCGCCGAGCTGATGCCGGGCCACCGCGGGATGTTCGACGAGGCCCAGGTGCCGGGCAGCGCGGCCGCGCTGGTCGAGCTGCGGCTCGCCGAGGCGGACCACGGGGTGCTCGGGGTGGCGGCGCACGTGCCGCACTACATCGCCCGCTCCCGGTATCCGGACGCCGCGCTGGTCGTGTTGGAGGCCATCACGGCCGCCACAGGACTGGTGCTCCCGGAGACGGCGCACGCGCTGCGCGGCAGCGCCCACAAGACGCAGAACGAGATCGAGCGCGAGCTGGCCGAGGGCGACTCGGAGCTGGTCGCGGTGGTGCGCGGCCTCGAGCAGCAGTACGACGCGATGGCCGGGGTCGCCACCCGGGGCAGCCTGGTCGCCGAGCCGGTGGACCTGCCGTCGGCCGACGAGTTGGGCGAGGTCTTCGAGCGTTTCCTGGCCGAGCGGGAGGACGGCGAGGGGGAGCGGTAGCCTGCGGCCATGCGCACAGTGGGTCTGACCGGCGGCATCGGGGCCGGCAAGAGCGAGGCGGTGCGGCTGCTGGCGGCACACGGCGCGGTGATCGTGGACGCCGACCTGATCGCCCGCGAGGTGGTCGCCCCCGGCACCCCGGGACTCGCCGCCGTGGTCGCCGAGTTCGGCCCCGAGGTGCTGACGCCGGACGGCGCGCTCGACCGGCCGAGGCTCGGTGCGGTCGTGTTCGCCGACGAGTCGCGCCTGCGGGCGCTGAACGCCATCGTCCACCCTCTGGTGGCCGCCCGCTCCGCCGAGTTGCAGGCCGCCGCGGCGCCCGACGCCGTGGTGGTGCACGACGTGCCGCTGCTCGCCGAGAACCGGCTCCAGGACCGCTACGACCTGGTGATCGTGGTGGACGCCTCGACGGAGACCCGGCTCGACCGGCTGCTGCGGCGGCGCGGCATGACGGAGGCGGACGCCCGGGCCAGGATGGCCGCCCAGGCGTCCCGCGAGGAGCGCCTCGCGATCGCCGACTTCGTCCTCGACAACGACGGCTCGCTGGTCGACCTGGAGCGCCAGGTCGACGAGCTGTGGCCACGCCTCGCCGGCGCCGCCTGACCGCTCCTAGCGGTAGCGGATCAGGTGCAGTGCCCTGATGCCCTCGGTCTCCAGGGAGGCCGACTCGCCGGTCATGCTGTCCAGCAGGACGATGCCGTCGGCCGTGCACATACCGTTGAGCAGCAGGCCCACGGACTCCCGGCCACGGGCGTCGTTCCTGCGGAGCCAGACCACCGCCCTGCTCCCTTCGGGGAAGCTCGCCAACTCGGCGGTCAGCGACAGCCAGTCCTGGTGGTCGCTGGTGGAGATGACGCCGCCGAGCTGGTTCATCGTCGGGGCGAGCCAGGCGGCGGGGCCCGGCTTCGGGGGTGCCACGACCGGCGTTCCGCCCTCCTGCCACCGGTGGAGCCACGGCCAGGGCGTCGAGTTGGGCAGGGCGAAGGGCTGAGCCGGGTTCCTGGGGACGATCAGGGCGGCGTCCAGCATGCCGTCCGCCCAGTGCCCCGTCTCGACGAAGCGTCTCGTGTTGCAGGCGAAGAGCCAGCCGCGCGACCCCTCGTCCGCGGGGTCGGAGGCGACGAGGACGACCTCCCCGCCGTACACCTCGCCGAGCCACGCCTCGGCCTTGGCGATCGCCGCCTCGAAGCTCTCGGCCGGCGCCTGCCAGCCCGGGCCGGCCGTCGCGGCCGCCGCCGCGGGCACCCGGCCGGGGCTCTGGGCCACCGCGAGGACGAGTTCGCGGACGCCCTGCCGCTCGGTGTTGCCCAACCGGCCCGCCATGGGGTCGACCAGCGCTACCCCGTCGTCGGTGTGGTGGGCGTAGAGCAGGTGGCCGCTGGTCTCGACGCCGTCGATCTCGCGGCGTATCCAGACCAGCCCCCGCGCGTCCCGGCCGTACAGCGGGATTTCGGCGGCCAGTTCGTTCCAGTCGTCGAAGGTGGACACGTCGGCGTCGGGCGAGAACTGGTGCACCAGCCGTTCCCACCAGCCGGAGCTCTCGTGCTCAGGCCGCCATGGCAGCGGCGTCGCCTTGGCGCCGCCCAACGCCGCGTGCATGGCGAGGACGCAGCCTCGGGCGTTGGTGCGCCGGGCCTGGGCGAGCGGCTCCCGGGCTCGTGGGGCGGCGTCGAAGGCGGCGAGGTCGGCGCGCGGGTCGTCCGTGGCCGGGTGGAAGGGCGTGGTGGCGTTCTTCGGCACGGCGAGTGACGCGTTGAGCAGGGCCGAGCCGTCGGTGGCCGCGCAGGCGAAGAGCCAGGTCTCGGGCGTCTCCTGGAGCGGGGCGGAACCATGCGGCGCGACCCGGCCCTGGTAGGTCTGGTCGAGCCACCGCACGGCCCGCTCTCGGGGATCACTCATCGCGTGGCCCGAGTTGCGCCTCGAACTCGCTCACAGACCAGGCGCTGGGCGGCCACCACGGCGCGGACCCGTCCTTCGGCACCAGGAGTACCCGCGTCATCGGGGCCTTCGTGAAGTCGCCGGTGTCCAGATGCTCCTGGGTGTCGAAGCGCACGGCCCACACGGCCCGATATCCCCGAGTGAGCTCCGGCTGCATCACGAATGTGTATTGCTCGTCCCGGTAGACGTTCTGCAGATATTCCAACGCGATCCGCAGCGCTTCTTCTTGCGAAACCATGTGAGTGTTCCCTCGTGAATTCCGGAGTGCTAGCCCCGATAGGGCAGGAAGTGTATGGCGGATACGCCTTGTTCCAAGGTCGCCAACTGCCCTGTCTGACCATCCAGATAGACGACCCCGTGTGGTGAATTGACCGCGTTGAAGACATGGCCGGTACCGTTGGGTCTGTCAATGGCCACGACACTTCTTGCGCCCTCTCCTCTGCGTATCAGGTCCTGGGCGATCTCGTCGTAACTGCTCACGGTCTGATAGCGTACGCTCTCTGCGCGCAATGCCGCCTGGTTCACCCATCCGGGACCTCCCATCGGCGCCGCGGTCGCCCGGATGCCGTCGAGCCGGCGGTCGACCGCGACGACGCAGTTCGTGCAGTTCTGGGTGTAGCCGGGATAGCCCGTGGCGTTCACGTCGTTGAGCCAGGGGTAGTTGGTGTCGATGAACCGTTGCGCGTCGGCCGGGTTCATCGAGTCCGCGTGAATGACGGGCGTCGGCTGCCGCCCGAATCTGCTCGCGACGCGGCGTATTGCCACGCCCATTCCGCGAAGACCGCCCCTGATGGCGGTGAGGCCGCCCCTGAGCCCGACGGCGAGGCCGCCGAGGGTGGTGATGCCCTTCATGCCGGGGATGCAGTCGAGCGCGGCGAACGCCACATCCCAGAGGGTGGCCTGGCCGTTGGCGTATCTGTAGAGGGTGTCGGCGAGGACGACGAGGGCGGCGGCGAGGACGATGAGGGCGAGGGGCCCGCCGATGATCATGACGACGATGCCGAGCACCGCGACGACGACCTTGCAGACCTCGACGATGGTGTCCCAGTTCTCGGACACCCAGTGGATGGCGTCCTCCCACCAGCGCCGGTTCTGGATGCCGGCGTCCGACGCCTCGTCGATGCCCGAGGCGCAGTCGCGGGCCGCGTCCTCCCGCATCTCCTTCGCCTGCCTGGCGAGTTCGCGGGCCGCGGAGAGCGCGTCCTCGGCGGCGTCGACCTGGGACCGGGCGCCGGTGGCGGCCTGTCCCGCGGCGGTCGCGTCCCGGGTGGCGGCCCGGACGTCGGCCTCGGAGGGCGGCTCGACGTCGTCGCGTTCGCCCTCGCGCTCCAGGCGTTCGGCCTCCTCGCCGGCGCGGGAGACCCAGTCCTGGGCGTCCGACAACGCGGCCTGGGCCGAGGAGAGATCGGCCTGGGCGGCGATGGCCCGGTCCAGGGCCCGGTCGGCCATGCCCTGGGCGTTCTCCAGCTTGGGCCAGTAGGCGTCCAGGGCAGCGGCGGCCATGTCGTAGGAGGTCTGGAGCTTCTGGAGGTTGCCGGGGACGCCGTCGAACTCGGCGCGGAAAGCCTCGGCGGACCGGCCGGCCCAGTCCATGACGGCCCGGTCCTCCGACATGCCGCGGATCTGCCCCAGGGCATCGCCCACTTCGTCCGCGAAGGTCTGGAGTTCCTCGGCGAGGTCGCGGACCTCGTCCGGGTCACCCGGTGTCGGATCCGAGTCCATGTCGACTGGAGACCAGTCAGCCGGCCGTGCCATGTCGTGTACGCCCCCGTGATGATCGGACGATCATTCTGTCTCACGGCACGCTAAACGCCAGGCCGGGTCGGGTTCAATCGAGGACAGGTCGCAGCTTCATCGCAGAAGTCACCCCCCGACGCCCCCGCCGTGGCGGAACGACGGCAGCCGCCGCCGCACCCGGCGAGCGGTGCCGGTGACGCGGCGCAGCCGTGGGAAGCGGCGGTTCTGCTCGCGGGACATCCGGTCCAGCTCCTCCGCCAGGTGCGCCGAGCGCTTCTCGATGTCCAACTCGTCAAGCATCCGGTCGACCTCGGCGAGCAGCGAGCCGTGCAACTGCCACTGCTTGGGGTGCTCCTGGACCCGGGTCAGCAGCAGCTCGGCGACGTGCTCGCGGCTGAGCCGGGCGGCGTCGAGTTCCACCGCGAGGAACTTCTCCGCCTCGTCGGCGGCGCTGCTGACCTGACTGGTGATCAGCGTCGCGAAGCTGTCGACGGCGCCGGCCAGATAGGTGAAGAGTTCGCGCATCGCGGCCGCCACCTCGGGCGGGAACAGCGGCTCGTCGGTGCGCCGGGTGGCGAGGTCGGTGAGGTTGCGGGACATGGTGCGCAGGATCACCGCGCAGGACTCCAGGGTGTCGAGGCCGGTGCGCAGCACGATCCGGGTCAGCAGCGGCTCCTTGACCCGCGGGTTGAGGCGCAGGCTCTCCTCGGCCTGGGTGAGCGTGATGTCGACCTCGGAGATGGCCTCGTCGAGGCGCCTGGCCTCCTCCATCTTGGCGGCGATCCTGGAGACCGGGGTGCGGGGTTCGTCCGCCTCCTCGCCGAGCCGGTTCAGCAGCTCCCGCATGCGGTGAGCCTGCTGCTCGATGTCCTCGCCGGCCGGGCGCACCCAGATCGGGGGAAGGATCACCAGGTTGAACAGCAGGCCGACGACGGCGCCGATCAGCGTCTCGAGCACCCGGTCCCAGGCGGTCTCCGCGTGCTGGGTCACGCCAAGGACCAGCATGGCGCTGATCGCCACCTCGGGGACGAACTCGTGCACCCGGACCAGGTGGCCGAGGGAGAGCGCGGTGAGGATCAGCAGGCCGAGGCTCCACCAGCTCAGGCCGACCAGGGAGCTGAAGCCGGTGGCGATCAGGACGCCGGCCACCACGGAGTTGACCCGTCGGACGCCGGCGGTGAGGGTGGCGAAGAGCGTGACCTGGACGACGAGCAGCGCGGTGAGCGGGGCGAGCAGCGGGGCCGTCACGTTGGTGAGCCAGGTGGCGACGACATAGGCGAGGGTGGCGGCGGTCGCGGAGCGGAGGGTCTGCACCACCACGGGCTCGCCGCCGCCCCGTTTCGCCAGATCGACGAGGCTCTCCGGTACTTCCGGCACGCCCGGCCCCTTTCGTGGTAAGCGTTCCACCGGCTGGCCGGGCCGAGCTTACCCGTCGAAGTGGGGTGAATCGGGGCATTGGGGGCTATTGGGGTGCGGTGGCTCGGGAGTGGTTTCTGCGTGGCCGTGAGCCGTGTTCGTCTAAGGTGATCCTCGGTACTCTCCGTGGGTTTACCGACACTGACCCACCGTTGGCGATGGGGGAAGACGATGGTGCCGACCGCCTTTGTCGATCGGGCCGACTCGATGGGCAGGTTGTCCGGGGTGGTGGGCGACCTCGTCGCCGGCCGGGGGCAGGTGCTGGCCGTCGAGGGCGGCTCGGGGATGGGCAAGTCGGCGCTGCTCGACGCGTTCGCCGGGGAGGTCGAGCGGGATCCGCGGCTGGCCGGTCGCTGCCGGGTCGTCTCCGTGCGCTGCCGGCCGGACGGCGGCCCTGACACCTCCTTCCTCCTGGCGCTCGAGGCGTTGCTCGCGCTGCGTCCGCCGGCGGAGACCGAGAGCCTCTGGCGGCGCGCCGGATCGGCCGCCCTCCGCTCGGTGCCGGAGCTGCTCGGCCTGGTCGTGCCGGGGCTGCAACAACTGGTGGCGGTCGGCCGGGAGGTCACCGAGGCGGCCATGCGCACCGGGTCCCTGCCGGGGGACAGCCTGTTGCCGCAGCAGGCGGCGATGGCCAGCCAGGTGGCGGGAGCGTTGCGAGTCCAGATCGCCTCCGGCCGGCCGGTGGTGCTCATGGTGGACGACATCCAGTACATCGACTTAACGAGCCTTCAGGTTCTCGACCAGCTGGTGGCCGCCATGCCCGACCTGCCGCTCGCCCTGGTCCTCGGCCACCGCACCAGGGACGGGCTGGCCGGCGACAACGCGGTGGCCGTCGCCGAGGTGTTGCAGGGCTGGGAGAACGCCAGCCGGCTCGACCGCGAACAGCTCTCCGGTCTCCCCGAGGACGCGGTCCGCGAGCTGGTGCGACTCCGGGTGCCGGGGGCCGGCTCCACCTCGCTCCCCGCCCGGCTCAGCGAGGCCACCGGCGGACACCCGATCTTCGTCGAGCAGATCCTCAGGCTGGTGCGCGCCGGCAACGCCGGCCGACCGGCGGCGGTGCCCACCGAACTGCCCGCCGAGCTGCCGATCGCGATCAGTCGGCGCTTCCACCGGCTCGCCGAACCCGTCCGCGACCTGCTGCTGAGCGGCGCGGCCCTCGGCCAGTCGTTCCTCTCCCGGGCGGTCGCCGAGGCGACGGGCGTGCCGCACGACGAGGCCGCCGAGCTGCTGCGCAGGACCGCCCACGACCACGGCCTGGTGAAGGAGCGCGCCGACCGACCCGACTGGGTGTCGTGGCTGGCCTCCGACCTCTACGAGTTCGAGCACGCCGCCCTGCGCGAGGGCATCTACGGCGAGCTGACGGCGGCTCAGCGGCAGCGCAGGCACGCCGACCTGGCCCGGGTGCTGGCCACCCTCGCCCCGCAGACCGGCCCCGGCGAGCCGCCCTGGGCGCTCCGCCTCGACATCGCCGCGCAGCTGCGGCGGGGCGGCCCGTCCTGTCTCGCCGAGTCCGCGGCGGCCCACCTCGGGCTGGCGCGGGACGCGGCGCTCGACGGGCTCTCGTTCACCGACGCCGAGCGCTACTGCGTCGAGGCCATCGAGGCCGCCCGGCGGCTGCCGCCGGACGGCGGCGACCGGGACCGGCGGCTCGCCGAGGCGGCTGAACTGCTGCTGAGCCTGACCGAGGTGCGCTGGCGGGGCCAGGGACCGCAGGGCGGGCTGCCCGACATCGACGCCCTGGCCGCCCAGGCCGAGGAGGCGGCTCGCCGGCTCGCCGACCCGCGGCTGCTGGCCCGCACCGCCCTGCAGCGCGGCAAGACCCTGATGGCCACCCGGGGCCTCGACCCCTCACTGGCCAAGCTGCGGGAGGCTGTCGAGTTGGCCGAGCGCAGCGGGGATCCGGTCGCGCTCTTCGTCGCCACCGTCGAGTACGGGCGGCAGCTGCCCAAGAGCGACCTGCGGGCCGGCCTCGCGGTGCTGTTCCGGGCCGAGGAGATGTACGCCGCCGAGCCGAGCCTCGGCCGCACCGACGACCCGGTGCTCCAGCACGCCCGCAACCTGAACGAGATGCAGCTCGGCGTCAACCTCTTCGACGCCGGCCGCTTCGGCCAGGCGTACGCCAGGCTGACCCGCTGCACGGCGCGGCTGCGATCAGAGACGCTCCGCGCCGAGCTGCCGATCGCGCTCAACTACCTCGCCCAACTGCATGTCGCCATGGGGGCGGAGCCGGCGGCCGAGGCGGCCCTCGTCGAGGCCCGCGCGTTCGAGGAGGCGAGGGGCGGCGACAGCGGCTGGCACGCCTACAACACCGCGCTGCTCGCTTCCGTGCTGGTCAGGCGGGACGGTCAGCGGGAGCGAGCCCGCGAGCTGGCCGGGGACGCCTGGCAGGAGACGCAGCGCACCTGGCTCGCCAACCTGGTGCCGATCGTCCGCAACCTCTACGCCGAGGTGCTGCTGGAGACCGCGGCCGGCCCCGACGACCTGGAGCGGGTCGAGCGGCTCGCGATCGACACCTGCGTCGAGACCGAGGAGAGCGGCATGAGCCGCAGCACGATCGCGGCGCTGATCCTGCGCTCGCGGGTGCTGCTGCGGCGCGGCGGGGTGGACGAGGCGGCCGAGGTGGCCCGTGGCGCGTTGGCGATCCTGGACCGGGACGGGGACAAGCCGGCGCTGCGCACCGAGGAGGTGCTGTGGTACGCCGCCGGGGCGCTCAGGGCCGCGGGCTACGGTGCCGAGGCCGACGCGCTGCTGGAACGGGCCAGGGCCGAGGTCCGCCGGAAGGCGGCCAGCATCGACGACCCCGAGCAGCGGCGGCGCTTCCTGTCGGACGTGCCGCTGAATCGCTGGATCCTGGACGGGACGGACGGGGACTGACGGGCTACAGTGCGACGAGAGCAGGAAGCGGAGATCGGCATGTTCACGATCACCAAGGAATTCCACTTCTCGGCCAGCCATGTCCTCGACCGGCTGCCCTCGTGGCATCCCTGCGCGCGCATGCACGGGCACAACTACGTAGTCGTGCTCGAACTCTCCGCCCGCGCGGATCAGCTCACCGAGGCCGGCTTCGTCCGCGACTACCGCGACCTCGATGACTTCAAGAAGTGGCTCGACGACACCCTCGACCACCGGCACCTCAACGACGTCATGGGCCCGGAGACCCCTACCTCGGCCGAACTCCTCGCCAGGTGGATCTTCGACGCCTGGGCGGACCGCTATCCCGAGCTGACGGAGGTCAGCGTCTCCGAAACCCCCAAGACCCGGGCCCACTACCGGCCGGCACCCTAGGGCTCTCCCTCCCGCAGCATGCCGCTCGCGCGCGCGATCGCGTCGACCTCCAGGGTGTCGCTGACCCGCTGTGCCTTGCGGTGGCGCTCTTCCTCGTCGAGCCGGCGGCGCATCTCCGCCAGCCGCTCCGGATCCTCCGCGACCTCGCGTGGCACCAGCGACCTGGCCCCCTTCACGTGCTCGCCGTCGCCGAGATCCACCACCACGTGCTCGGCACGGTCCTCGTGACCCGGGGAGAGCGCCCCGACCAGGCCCATCAGGGTCAGCATCTCGGCCTGCACCTCGGGGGTGAACAACTCCTGCTCGTCGGACTCCAGATGCAGCCGCATCATCCCGCCCCCGCCCGTCAGCCACGCGTCGAAGGCGCGCATCAGGAGGATGAACTGGTTCGCGGGCATCCGGGCGCGCAGCGCCTCCACGTACACCTCGAGCCGCGCCCGACCGCTCTCGTTGTCCATGGCTCTATCGTGCGACCCCCGGGAGGCGGAGGGAAGGCCGCCTTGGGCCGCGTCCCCTCAGGGGCGGCCGGTGTCGATCACGCAGAAGCGGTTCCCCTCGGTGTCGGCCAGGACCACGAAGTCGGCGTCGGCCGGGTAGCGGTCCCAGTCCACCAGCTCGGCGCCGAGGGCTGTCAGCCGTGCCACCTCGGCGGCCTGGTCGGCGGCGTCCCCCGCGTAGAGGTCGAGGTGGACCCGGGGGTACGGCTGGACCGGGGAGTCGCTCAGGCCCAGTGAGAGGTTCGGGCCAGGGCCCTCGGCCGGGACCAACACCGCCCAGTCGTCCTCGATCTCGTCCCGCGGCACATAGCCGAGGGCCGCGCTCCAGAAGGCGACCGCGCGGCGGACGTCGGCGGCGCCGAGGACAATCGATCCGATACTCAGCATGCGGTCGATGGTAGGAGGAGCCACTGACATGCGGCTTGCGGCGATCACCTGGGAGCGGCTGGCCGGCGAACTCGCCGGGATGATCGACGCCACGCCGCCGGCCGACGGCGGCTCCTGGCCGCGGGTGCTGGTCGACGGGGCGCCGGCCGCCGACGGCGCGGCGCTCGCCGAGGAGACGGCGCGCGAGCTGCGGCTGCGTGGCCGGGCGGCGCTCGTGGTGGCCGCGGCCGGCTTCCTGCGTCCCGCATCCCTGCGCTTCGAGTACGGCCGGCGGGACGCGGACGCCTACTACGAACGGTGGCTGGACACGGGCGCGTTGTGGCGCGAGGTGTTCACCCCGCTGGACCCGGGCGGCAGCGGCCGGGTGCTGCCCGACCTGTGGGACGCGGAGCGGGACCGGGCCACCCGCAGCGGCTATGTGGCGCTGCCACCCGGCGGGGTGCTCCTGGTGCACGGGGGGTTCCTGCTCGGGCAGTGGTTTCCGGCCGACCTGGCCGTGCACCTGAGTCTGACGCCCGCCGCGCTCGCCCGCCGGACCTCGGACGACCTGCGGTGGACGCTGCCGGCCTTCGCGCGGTACGAGGCGGACGTGCGGCCGGCGGAGTCGGCCGACGTCGTGGTCAGGGCGGACGACCCGCGCCGCCCCGCCTGGGGCGTCCGCCAGGCGTGACCGGAATCACCCCCGGGGCGGGGTGAACGGGGGCGAACCGACTTCAGCCGGACGGGAAACTGACACACTGGGTACTCGCACGGTAGGCGTACGGTGACCTGGGAGGTGCCTCCCAGGTCGGGTCTTGGCAGGGGTGGAGTCGGATGAGCGGCGAAGTGAGGCCGTACACCAAGGACGAGGTACTGCACGCGGTGGCCCTGATCCAGGCGCACCTCGCGGAGGATGAGGAGGCCGTGCGGGCGTTGCAGGACGAGTCCGAGGAGAGCGCGCGGCAGTGCGCCCGGGCGATGTTCGCGCTGGCGCACATCATCGTCTTCGGCCAGATCATCCCGGAGATGTGGGTGATCAAGAAGAACCTCGACTTCGGGCACACCAGTCACGTCCCCGAGCTCAACCTCGCGATCCACGTGCTGAAGCGGATGGAGGAGCGGGTCGGCCTCGCCCATGTGCACCCCGTGGTGGGCGCGCTCTCCGCGGGGGACGTGATGGATCTGATCGTGCAGTGCACCGGCACCAGGATGGAGGACGTGCCGGGCTTCCTCGACACGGTGCGCGACCGCACCCTGCGCTCCGTCGAGTTCTGACCACCGGGCCGCCCTACCGCCGAGCCGCCCCTCTCAGCCGGCCGCCGGCATGGTGAGCACGGCCGCGCCGTTGACCCGGTCGGCCGCGAGGTCGTCGAGCGCCCGGTCCGCCTCGTCGAAGGGGTAGGCCGTGACGGCGGTCCTGATCCGGTGTTCGGCCGCCGTGGCCAGGAACGCGCGGCCGTCCTCCCGGGTGTTGGCGGTCACGCTGCGCAGGGTGCGCTCCCGGAAGAGATGGCGCTCGTAGTCGAGGGGCGGGATGGGGGAGAGGTAGATCCCCGCGACGCTGAGCGTGCCACCGCTGTCCAGCGCGCTGAGCGCCACCGGCACCAGGTCGCCCACCGGGGCGAACAGGATGGCCGAGTCCAGCGGTTCGGGAGGCTCGTCCCCGGCGCCGGCGGCCGAGGTCGCGCCGAGGTCGAGCGCCAGCTCGCGGGCGGCGGGGGAGCGGGTGAGCACGTGCACGGTGGCGCCCCGGGCGATGGCGACCTGCGCGGTCAGATGGGCCGAGCCGCCGAAGCCGTAGATCCCGAGGCGGCCGCCGGGCGGCAGGTCGGCGCGGCGCAGCGCCCGGTAGCCGATGATGCCGGCGCAGAGCAGCGGGGCGAGTTCGACGTCCGAGTAGCCGTCGGGCAGGTCGTAGGCGTAGGCGGCGGGGACGGTCAGGTACTCGGCGTAGCCGCCGTCCGCGTCCCAGCCGGTGTAGCGCGAGTTCGGGCACAGGTTCTCCTGGCCGCGGCGACAGGCGCGGCAGGTGCCGCAGGTGTGGCGGAGCCAGGGGACGCCGACCCGGGAGCCGACGGGGTGCCCGGCCGCGTCGGGACCGGCGGCCACCACGTCGCCGACGGCCTCGTGCCCCGGGACCACGGGGGACCTGTGCGGTGGCAGGTCGCCGTCCCTGACATGCAGGTCGGTGCGGCAGACCCCGCAGGTGCGTACGCGGACCAACAGCTCGTCCGCCGCCGGGGTGGGCACGGGAAGCTCGACCTGGTCGAGGCGGCCGGGGGCGCGGACCACCCAGGCGCGCATGGTCGCGGGGATCTGATCCATGTCGCACAACGTACTGCGACTGCCCCTGCTGAGGCCGTTTTTGGGCGGCGGGCCGCTGATCAATAGGATCCGAAGATGATCATAAGAAGATGGTCGGCGATCGCCCTCAGCGCGCTCTTCGCCGCCCTGATGACGGGCTTTCTGTCGACGAGTGCGGTCGCCGATCAGTCCGAGTCCGAGACCGAGGAGGGACCACCACCGCGCGTCGAGCTGGTCCTCGACGTCAGCGGCTCCATGCGGGAACGCGACATGAGCGGGGGCCAGTCCCGCATCGCGGCCGCCCAGCAGTCGTTCAACGAGGTCATCGACGCCGTCCCCGAGGAGGTGCACCTCGGCATCAGAACCCTCGGCGCCGGCAACCCCGGCGACGACCGGGAGGCCGGCTGCCAGGACAGCCAACAGCTCTACCCGGTCGGCCAGGTGGACAGGACCGAGGCCAAGACGGCCGTCGCCACCCTGCGACCCACCACCGGCTTCACCCCGATCGGCCTGGCGCTGCGCGGCGCCAACGAGGACCTGGGCGAGGGCCCCGGCACCCGCCGGATCGTGCTGATCACCGACGGCGAGGACTCCTGCGGCGAGCCCGACCCCTGCGTGGTCGCCCGCGAACTCGCCGCCAGCGGCACCAACCTCGTGGTGGACACCCTCGGCCTGACCCTGGACGACGCGGTGCGCGAGCAGCTGAGCTGCATCGCCGAGGCCACCGGCGGCACCTACACCGCCGTGCAGGACACCGACCAGCTGACCGACCGGCTCAACCAACTGGTGCGCCGGGCCGACCTGCCGGTGGAGAACCCCACGGCCGTCGAGGGCGCCGAGAGCTGCGCCGACGCGCCCCAACTCGCCGTCGGCGTCTACAACGACCGCGCTGAGTTCGGCCAGCACCGCTTCTACCGGGTGCCGCTGACCGCCGGTCAGGAACTGCGCGCCTCCGTGAGCGTCGCCGCCGACCGCCCGGTCAACCCGGACTACGGCGTGCTGCTGCGGGCCGTCGACGAGGAGAGCCAGGAGCTGGTGCGCGGCACCGGCGCCGGCAGCGGCCGCACCGACGTGATCTCCACCGGGCTTCGCTACCCGGTGCCCGAGCTCGCCGAGAGCACGGACGACGAGGACACCCAGGGTGACCGGGAGTCGCGCGTCGTCTGCCTGGAGATCAGCAGCTCGTTCTCGGCGCCCGACGCCGTCGAGCGCACTCCCGGGCTGCCGGTGGAACTGACCGTCGACGTGGTGTCGGCGCCGGACGAGCCCTCCGACCTCGCCGCCTTCGGCCTGGCCAGGGGCTGGGTGCCGCTGCTGCTGCTCACGGGCGTCGGGCTGGTCGTCGGCCTGGCGTGGGGCCTGCTGGTCCGTCTCGGAATCGTCATGGGGAGGGCCTGATGAACAGGGCATCGCGATTCGCCGCACTGACCGCCGCCGTGCTGTTGGCCGGCGTCGGACCGGCCACCGCGGCCGACGGTGAGGACGGGGACACCCCGAACGAGGCCGGCACCGCGTTCCGTACCGCCACCGTGATCGACCAGGACCAGACCGCCACCGCGGTCGCCTCGGCCGGTGACTACCTGTACTGGACCTTCCCGGTCGCCGCCGGCCAGACGGCCACCGCGGAGGCCACCGTCACGCTGCCGGACGCCGCCACCCGCAGCGGCCCCTCCACCTGGCGGGTGGACGTCTACGACGGGCTGCGCCGCCGTCAGGCGTGCACCGAGGGCGAGCAGGTCGGCACCGCGGCGGAGGACGCCACGTCGGTCACGCTCAGCTGCACCGTCCGCACCGTAAGGAGCTGGGCCGAGCCCTGGTCGGACGACCCGCTGCCGGGCGCCTACTACCTGCGGGTCACGGTCTCCGACCTGCCGGAGCGCGACCTCGGCCTGCCGATCGACGTCGAGGTGGCGACCACGATGACGGACGCGGGCGGCTCGGCCGACCGCGGCGGCGACCTCGCCACCCCGCTGCTGCCGGTCGGCACCGCGGGCACCCTCGCCACCGGGGACGCCGGCGCCGACGCCGGTGACGACGGACAGGAAGCGGAGGGGGCCCAGCCGTACCTGGCCGCGCTGCCCGAGCCCGAGGACGGCTGGAACGGCGGCTGGTGGACCGATCGCTGGCTGTGGACCGCGGGCGGCGGCGTGCTCGGCGCCCTGGCCTGCGCCGGCGGCTACCTGCTGGCCAGGCCGCGCCGGTCGAGCGGCGTCTGAGCGGTCACGAGTAACGGTCACGAGGAGTGGTCGGGGCGAACAGCCCGGGGGACGGCGCCGGTTCGGTGCCGTCCCCTCGGCGGTTCAGGGCCCCGGACGGCGATAGCGTGTGCGCATGGATCACAGCGACATCGGCATAGACGAGATCCCGGGCCGCGCCGGCCCCGGCGCGACCGTGGAGGTGGAACCCCGCGGTGTGGGCGCGGTGCGCACCACGTACGCGCCGGAGCCGGACGGCGACCCCGACCCCGGGGAGATCGTCTGGACCTGGGTGCCCTACGAGGAGAACGACGGGCGCGGCAAGGACCGGCCGGTGCTGGTGGTGGCCCGCGAGGACGACGCCGAGACGCTGCTCGCCGTCCAGCTCTCCAGCCGCGACCGCGACCACGACCGCGAGTGGATGCCGCTCGGCACCGGGCCCTGGGACCGCTCGGGCCGGGAGTCCTGGGTCCATCTCGACCGGGTGCTGCGGGTGCACCCCGACGGGATGCGGCGCGAGGCCTGCGCCCTGGACCGCGCCAGGTTCCAGCAGGTCGTCCACAACCTTCAGCTGCGCCACGGGTGGCGCTGACCGACCGCCGAGGAGACCACGTGTCCGAACCCCTGGAGACCATGCCCCTGGACTGGCGGCGGGCGCTGGCCGTCGTCGCCCACCCCGACGACGTCGAGTACGGGACGGCGGCCGCCGTCGCCGAGTGGACCGCCGCCGGGCGCGAGGTGGCGTATGTGCTGGTCACCAGGGGAGAGGCGGGGATCGACACCCTCGATCCGGCCGAGTCGGCCCGGGTCAGGGAGGCCGAGCAGCGCGCCAGCGCCGCGGCGGTCGGGGTGCGCGAGGTGGAGTTCCTCGACCACCGCGACGGGGTGATCGAGGAGGGGACCGCGCTCCGCGCCGACCTGGCCGCCGCCATCCGGCGGCACCGGCCCGAGCTGCTGATCACCCTCAACCACCGCGAAACCTGGGGCGGCCGGGCCTGGAACACCCCGGACCACCGGGTGGTGGGCCGGGCCGTGCTCGACGCCGCGGGGGACGCGGGCAACCGGTGGATCTTCCCCGAGCAGCTGGGCGCGGGCGGTCTCGAGCCGTGGGGCGGGGTGCGCTGGGTGGCGGTGGCCGGCTCGCCGGAGGCGACGCACGCCCAGGCGGTGGGGGACGAGGCCGTCGAGCGGGGCGTCGCCTCGCTCGCCGAGCACCGGGCCTACATCCAGGCGCTCAGCGACCTGGCGCCCGAGGAGTACGCCAGGGACCTCTACCGGCAGGCGGCGGGGATGATGGCGGACCGCTTCGGCGGGCTTCGCTGCGTGCCCTTCGAGCTTTTTCCGCGCTGAGCTGGGCCGTTCTCGGTGGCCCTCGTCACAGCCCCCGAACGAGCTACGAAAAGCGATAGAAGGGAAATGTGACTAAAGGGCTGGGACTTTCGACCCTGGTCGCCGGGTAAAACGGCCCGGGGTTCGGGTGGCCCCCGGTCCGTGCGGAAGGAGCCCAGCTCAGAGTGGGTCCGATCGGGCCGAGGCGGATCGCCTCGGCCCGATCCGTGCGTTCTGGGGCTGGACCTCGAAGGGGTGTGAAGGGACTTTCCTCCCCCGTTTTCACTACGCGGTGTTCTAGTAACAACGGTCCTTGAAAACGGGCAAAGCGGTCGTTATCAATGGGACTCAGCCGCCCGTTTTGTCGACGGTCGGTCGGAATGTCCCCGAATCGCAGAGGTAGTCCCCCATGTCGAACACCAACGCGAACCGCACCCGCAAGCTCCTCGGTGTCCGCCCTCGAGTCGCCGCCGTCGTGACGGCCGCCGTCTGCGGATCCGTGGCGCTGACGGGCGTGGCGTCGGCGTCCGAGCCGGGCAACGCCGATGTATTCGCCTCGCACACCGCCACCCAGCTCGCCGACACGACGCACGGCCAGGCGCAGGCCCAGCAGACGGCCGCGGCCGACGCCCAGACCAAGGCCACCGTCAAGGCGAAGACCGACGAGGCCGCGCAGGCGGCCCAGGCCGCCGCCAAGGCCAAGTCGAGCAAGTCCTGGGTGTCCCCGATATCCGACGACTACTCGCTGACCGGCCACTTCGGCAACACCGGTGAGCGCTGGGCCAGCAAGCACAGCGGCCAGGACTTCGCCGTGCCGGTCGGCACCGAGGTCCACTCCGTGCACGGCGGCACCGTGGTCAAGGCCGGCGGCAACGGCGCCGGCGACGGCCCCGCCTACGGCAACGCCATCGTGATCAAGCACGCGGACGGCACCTTCACGCAGTACGCCCACCTCTCGAAGATCGAGGTCACGGTGGGTGAGAAGGTGGACACCGGCGAGACCATCGCCCTGTCCGGCAACACCGGAAACTCCAGCGGCCCGCACCTGCACTTCGAGGTGAGGACCACCGCGAACTACGGCTCGGCCGTCGACCCCGTCGCCTTCCTCGACAAGCACGACGTGAAGATCTGAGCGACCGGCCGAAGCCACCGCTGAGCCACCCGCTGACCCCCCGGCCCCCCGTCGGCCCGGGGGGTCAGCCCTGTGCGGCCCCGTTGTGGCCGCGCTGTGGCCCGCTCAGAACAGGGGCGCAGGCAGCACCCCCTCCAGGGCGAGCAGCGCCCGCTTGGTCTCCAGGCCGCCCCCGAAGCCGCCGATCCCGCCACCTGCCGCCAGCACCCGGTGGCACGGCACGATCACCGGCAGTGGATTGGCCCCCATGGCGGCGCCCACCGCCCGGGCCGCGTCCCGATCCCCGACCTGCTCCGCCAGCTCGCCGTAGCCGACGACGCTGCCGAACGGCACGGAGGCCGCCAGCTCCCGCAGCACCTGCCCGGTGAAGCCCGGGGCCAGCGACCAGTCGAGGGGTGTCTCGAAGACCTCGAGCCGGCCCTCGAAGTAGGCGTCCAGCTCGGCCCACGCCCCGGCCACCAGCGGCCCGGCCACCGGATCCTCGGCGGCGGGCACCAGCCGGCGCCCCAGGACCCCCTCGAGCCGGGCCAGGGACCGCCGAACCGCGCGGGCGTCCGCGTGGAAGACGACAAGCACCAGGCCCCGCTCCGTGGCGGCGAGCAGCAGTGGCCCGATCGGCGTCTCCCGGACCGACCAGGCTGCCGGGGGTACCTCCCGGGCCCCCAGCGGCTCCCCGGCACCGGTGGCGGGCCGGGGAGCGTCACGCGTGTCACGGCTCATGGAGGGCAGCCTAGGCGGCCCCACTGACAGTCCCCGGCGGAGCCGGCCGCCGGCCGGCACCACCGGGACCCGTCAGTCCTCCAGACCCTCGCGGACCCGCTCGGGGAAGTTGGTGATGATGCCGTCCACGCCGAGCGCCGCGATCCGGGCCGCCGTCGCCCCGTCGTTGATCGTCCAGGCGTAGACCTCCAGCGGCCTGCCGTGCGCGCCCCTGACGTCCTGGATGCCGGCCACGTACTCGGCGGTCAGGTCCCCGTACCGCGGGTTGATCTGGTCGGCGAACTCGGCGTAGTCCGGCACGTCGGCCAGCGCGGGGGTGCCGAGGAAGCCGGTGATCACCCGGGGCGCCAGCTCGTGCACGGTGCGCACGGAGTCGGCGCCGAAGCTCTGCACCACGAGCCGGTCGCCAGGGCGGCCGCGCAGCCAGCCCTCGTCGCCGAGTTCGTCGAGGATCTCCGCCTCGATCCCCGGGTAGAGCTCGGGGGCCTTGATCTCGAGCAGCAGGCTCTGCCGGTTCTCACCCAGCAGGTCGAGGTAGTCGCCCAGGGTGGGCACCGGCTCGTCGGCGAACTCCGCGCCGAACCAGCTGCCGGCGTCCAGGGTGGCGATCTCCTCCGCCGTGAAGTCCGACACGTTCCACGGCGCGCGGTCGGGGAAGAGCTCCTCGACGTTCGTGGTGCGGCTCAGCGTGGTGTCGTGCATCAGCACCAGCTCGCCGTCCGCGGTCCGCTGCACGTCCGTCTCGACCCACTCGGTGTCCAGCTCGTCGGCGGCGTCCACCGCGGCCAGGGTGTTCTCCGGCGCGTGGCCGGAGGCGCCGCGGTGCGCCACGATCAGCGGCCCGCGGTCCCAGCCGAACGCCGGGGCGGCCAGCGAGGCCGGTGCCACGACCGCTCCGGCGGGCACCAGGACCGCGAGCGTCCCGACCGTGACGAGCCCGCTGAGCCGGCCCCGCAGGACGGTGGTGAGCAACTTGGGCATGGGGGACTCCTTGACTCCAGAGCGAATCCCGGGCGGCGCCGAGCGCGCCGTCCGGGCCGGGCGGAACGCGGGGAGCCTCCCCATCACCGGGAACGAGCAGGGAGGACAACGGTTACCGAGAGCTGAACTCGTGGGGACGACCGGTCAGCCAGCCCGCGTTGTCAGTGCCGAGTCGTACGGTGGGTGCCATGCGGCCCGTTTCTCACATCGAACGTACGGTGGCGCCCTTCGAGGTCGTCAGCCCTTATCAGCCAAGCGGCGACCAGCCTTCGGCCATTTCGGAGCTGGAGCGGCGCGTCGGCGGAGGCGAGAAGGACGTCGTCCTGCTCGGCGCCACCGGCACCGGCAAGTCGGCGACCACCGCGTGGATGATCGAGCGGCTGCAGCGGCCCACTCTGGTCATGGCGCCCAACAAGACCCTGGCCGCCCAGCTGGCCAACGAGTTCCGCGAGCTCCTGCCGAACAACGCCATCGAGTACTTCGTCTCGTACTACGACTACTTCCAGCCCGAGGCGTACGTCCCCCAGACGGACACCTACATCGAGAAGGACTCCTCGATCAACGAGGAGGTCGAGCGGCTCAGGCACAGCGCGACGAACTCGCTGCTCACCCGCCGCGACGTGGTGGTCGTCGCCTCCGTCTCCTGCATCTACGGCCTGGGCACCCCCCAGGAGTACGTCGACCGGATGGTGCCGCTCAAGGTCGGCCAGGAGATCGACAGGGACGCGATGCTGCGTCGCTTCGTCGACATCCAGTACACCAGGAACGACCTGTCGTTCACCCGCGGCACCTTCCGGGTCCGCGGCGACACGATCGAGATCTTCCCGGTCTACGAGGAGCTGGCCGTCCGCATCGAGATGTTCGGCGACGAGATCGAGGCCCTCTCCACCCTGCACCCGCTCACCGGCGAGGTGATCTCGGAGGACGACCACCTCTACGTGTTCCCCGCCTCGCACTACGTCGCCGGCCCGGAGCGGATGGAGCGCGCGATCTCCGGGATCGAGGCCGAGCTGGCCGGGCGGCTGGCCACCCTGGAGCAGCAGGGCAAGCTGCTCGAGGCCCAGCGGCTCCGCATGCGCACCAGCTACGACATCGAGATGATGCGGCAGATCGGCACCTGCTCCGGCATCGAGAACTACTCGCTGCACATCGACGGCCGCGAGTCCGGCTCCCCGCCGCACACCCTCCTCGACTACTTCCCCGACGACTTCCTGCTGGTCATCGACGAGTCGCACAACACCGTGCCGCAGATCGGCGCCATGTACGAGGGCGACGCCTCCCGGAAGCGCACCCTGGTCGACCACGGCTTCCGGCTGCCGTCCGCCGTCGACAACCGGCCGCTGAAGTGGGAGGAGTTCCTGGAGCGCATCGGGCAGGCCGTCTACCTGTCGGCCACCCCCGGGCCCTACGAGCTCTCCCGCTCCGACGGTGTGGTCGAGCAGATCATCCGTCCCACCGGTCTCATCGACCCCGAGGTGGTGGTCAAGCCCACCGAGGGCCAGATCGACGACCTGGTGCACGAGATCCGCACCCGGGTCGAGAAGGACGAGCGGGTTCTCGTCACCACTCTGACCAAGAAGATGGCCGAGGACCTCACCGACTACTTCCTCGAACTGGGCATCCGGGTCCGCTACCTGCACAGCGACGTCGACACCCTGCGCCGCGTCGAGCTGCTGCGCGAGCTGCGCGCCGGCGAGTTCGACGTGCTGGTGGGGATCAACCTGCTCCGGGAGGGCCTCGACCTGCCCGAGGTCTCGCTGGTCGCCATCCTGGACGCGGACAAGGAGGGCTTCCTCCGCTCCGGCACCTCGCTGATCCAGACCATCGGCCGCGCCGCGCGGAACGTGTCGGGCCAGGTCCACATGTACGCCGACCGGATCACCCCGGCCATGGAGCGGGCGATCGACGAGACCAACCGGCGCCGCGTCAAGCAGGTCGCCTACAACGAGGCCCACGGCATCGACCCGCAGCCGCTGCGCAAGAAGATCAACGACATCGTGGCGACCATCGCCCGCGAGAGCGTGGACACCCAGGAGCTGCTCGGTTCCGGCTACCGCAAGCAGGACGGCGGCGGGAAGGGCAAGGCCCCGGTGCCCGCCGCCTCCCGCAAGGGCGGCAAGGGCGGTAAGGAGCTCACCGACCGGCCGGCCACCGAGCTGGCCGAGACCATCGAGGACCTGACCGCCCGGATGCGGGCCGCCGCCGCCGAGCTGCAGTTCGAGATCGCCGCCCGGCTGCGGGACGAGCTCTCCGACCTCAAGAAGGAACTCCGCCAGATGCGGGAGGTCGGCCTCAAGTAGCGCCCTCACGGGGTGGGCCCGCCCCCGAGGGGGCGGGCCCACCCCGCTCGCCGTCCAGCCTCAGCGGGTCACCCGGAGCTCGGCGCTCCGCCGCTCGCCGCCGACCGTCACCTCCAGGGTGACCGCGCCGGGGCGCAGGGCGGTGAGCCGCCCGGTCGCCGGGTCGAAAGCGGCGACATGGCGCCGGCCCGCCTCCTCCGCCGGGCCGAGGAACAGCTCGCGGGAGCCGGCCCAGTCGGCGCTCACCGGGAAGCCCACCGGCACCTCGCGCGCCCCGGTGGCCAGCTCCTGGGTGAGCGTCGCGCCCGCGGTCGCCTCCTCACCGGCCCGCAGCGTCGCCGGGGCGGCCAGGGTGAGCGCGTCCACGTGCGGCCTGGTCTGCACGGTCAGCCAGTCGGGCAGCACCGCCTCAGGCGACTGCCTGGCCCTGGCCTGCTCGCCGCGGGTCACCCGGTCCACGCCCACCAGCGCCCACCCGGTGAAACCGCCCTCGCCCGGCGCGGCGGCCGGCGCCTTGCCCGCGTCCCCACCGATGAAGTACGGCACCCCGTCGAGGCGGTAGCCGTCGAAGACCCCCACGTGCGCGCCGAAGAACGCCACGCCCTTGCCGGTCTCCCGCCGGAACTCCGCCAGCCAGTCCTCGAGCAGCGCGGCCTCCAGCCGGTCCGTCAGCTGGCTCGCCGGTTGCGCCGTGGTGTCACGCGGCGGCACGTGCGCCATGACCACCACCGAGCCGATCGAGCCGTCCTCGGCCGCCGCGTCCAGCTGCGCCCGCAGCTCCCGGATCTGGGCGAAGCCGCCGCCACGCAGGGTCAGCGACGAGGTGTCCAGGGTGATGAAGCGGGTGCCCCGGTGGTCGAAGGTGAGCTGGGCGGGGCCGAACTCCTCCTCGAAGCCGTCGACCGAGCCGCCCATCACCTCGTGGTTGCCCGGCACGTAGTACCAGGGGACGGCGTCCCCCAGCTCCTCCTCGATCACCCGGCGGGCGAACGCCAGGTCCTCGGGCGAGCCCTCGTCCACCCAGTCGCCGTTGATCACCACGAAGTCCGGATCGGCCGCCCGGGCCTCGCGCAGCGTCCGCCTGGCCAGCGCCACGATGTCGCTGTCCGGCGCCCGCGCGACGAACTGGGCGTCCGACACCACGGCGAACCGCCAGTCGCGGCCCGCGGTGTCCGCCGCCGAGCCGATCAGCGGATCGGCCGGCCGCTCCGGCTCCGGGAGCGTCACCTCGGGCGGGGTCTGGGCCCGCAGCTCGTCGAAGACGATCTCGTCGCGGTACAGCGCGTCCGGCCGGGTCTCGGCGATATAGAAGCGCCGCACCGACAGCGGGTAGGCGACCCCCTCCGGCACCTCGAAGGTGACCTGACGCCAGCCCTCCCAGGTGAGGTGCGGGCCGCGCAGCACCTGGCTGACGCCCTGGGCGTCCACCAGGTGGAGCGAGGGCCAGGAGCCGCGGCCGTCGCCCTCGATCCACAGGGTGAAGCTCTGCGGCTGGCCGGCGACCGGGATGTCGGCCCGCGGCGTGGCGTAGGCCGCGCGGGTCGCGGTGGAGAGGGCGAAGTCGTAGCGCATCCGCAGCCCGGCGCCCTCCCGGCCGGCCGGCTCGGCGGCCAGCGAGCCGCCGGCCCTGGCGTGGCTGAAGGACCAGGCAGCGGCGTTCTCGAAGTCCGCCACCACCGTGTCCTCCAGGCCGACGGTCACGGCCACGGTGGTCTCGGCACCGCCCACGGTCGCGGTGATCAGGCCGGAGGCGGCGCCCGCCCCGGAGGTCGCGGCCACGGTGAACCCGCCGGCCGCCGGGTCCGGCTCGACCCGGAACAGCGAGGTGTCGTAGTCGAGCTCGACGTCGGCCGGCTCGACGGGGGCCGTGGAGCCGCCGGCGTCGTGGCCGAGGACGCCGAAGGACCCGGTGGCGGCCGGGTCGGCGAGGCCGACGCGCTGGGTGGTCGGGGTGATCCTGGCGAGGTCGCCGAGCACGGTCAGCTCGACGGAGCCGGTCGCCCGGCCCCGCGACGCGGTGACCTCGACCGTGCCGGGCCGGCGGGCCGTGAAGACGCCGTCGCCGGCCACCGTGCCGGTGCCCGGCCGGCCGGAGCGCCAGCGCGGCTCGGCACCGGGGTCGGCGGGGCCGTAGGTCTCGTCGTGGCCGACGGCGGTCAGCCGGCGGGTGAGGCCGGGGAAGACCCGCTCCGGGTGGCCGCCTGGTACCGGGTCGGCGGTGGGCGCCAGCTCGGGGTCGGCCACGGTGCCGACCCGGTAGCCGGTCACCGCGCCGTTGCCCTCCGGCGCGGTGATCGCCAGGCCGTTGGGCACCTCCCGCTGCTCGCCGTCGGACGGGCTGTTGACCACGGTGGGCGCGGCCGCGCCGGGGGCGCGGGCCAGCAGGGTGCTCGACCCGCCGCCGTCCAGGTTGAGCGCGCTGTAGGCGCCGAGGTCGTCCATCATCAGCGCCAGCTCGGTGAGGGTGACGCCGCCCGAGTGGGCCTGCCGGCCGTCCACGCTCAGCACGTACATCTCCTGGCCGTCCCGCGAGAAGCCCACCGCGGTGCGCGGCGCCGTGGCGTTGTTCGGCCGGCCCTCCCAGTCCACCGGCTCACCGTCGGCCACCAGCACGCCGCGGCCGCCGACCGCGGTGCGCGGCAGCGGCCCGCCGTCCCCGGTGCGGGGAGCGTACTCGGTGGCGACCGGGTCGCCGGCGGCCAGCCCCGCCAGGACGTCGGCCCCGGCGTCCCGGCCGAGCAGCACGTAGGAGCCGTCTGGGATCGGGCCGCCACCCGGCTTCTCGGCGACCGAGACCACCCGGTCGTCGGCGACCACGACCTCGGTGACCTCGGCGGCTCCGGTGACCGGCAGCGCCCGGTCGGCCTCGCCCCACAGCGGGGTGTAGAGCCCGATGCCGCCGGCCGGGACGGTGGCCGCGTTGAAGCCGGCCAGCTCGGCCTCGCCGGCGGGCAGCGTGAGGGTGCCGTCGAAGTAGAGGTCCAGGACGCGGCCGGCGCCGTCGGGGCCGAAGGCCGCGGCCTGGGTGGCGCCGGTGGTGCCCGAGTGGCGCAGCGCGCCGTCGGCGATGCCGGGGCCGAGCGGGGCGCTGGTGGCGTTGATGTCGAAGAAGTCGCCGTTGATGGCGGCCACGGTGGTGCGGCCGTCACCCGGGTCGTGTTCGGCCACCATCTCCTCGACGGTGGCCGCCGAGGCGACCGCGTCGGCGGCGAGGTAGTCGACGCGCAGATCGCTCGTCAGGTCGACGCTGAGCGCCTGGGCGCTCAGCCACTTGTCGGACTCCAGGCGCTGGTATGTCGTCAGCTCGGCGCCGGGCGCGACCGGCAGTTCGGTGCGCGCCAGCTCCAACCCGTCGCCTTCGGCCACCGAGGCCGGGCGTGACGTGGCGCCGGCCGACGGCGGGGCCGGCACGGCGACCAGCGCCGCCGCGGCCCCTAGCGCGAGCAGTGAACGGACCCCACGTCTCCCGCGTGCGGCGAATCGTGACACCGGTACTCCCTTGGACGCTTGCCGCGTCGGCGCCGGGCGCGCCGACCGCCGCTCAGCGTTCCAAGGGAGTACCGGTCCTCACCAGAGGGCCGCCACGAACTCTGGGGTAACAACTCGCCCGGCCCCGGCATCCGTTACGGGGCGTCAGCTCCCCTTCGCGGTGGACCGCCGCGTGGCGGCCCGCTTCGGCTTGGCACTGCCGCCCGCGGCGGCCCGGCGGCCGGCGGGGGCGGGCGATCCGGCGGAGGGGAGATCGCCGAGCAGGTCGCGGAGGAACTTGCCGGTGTGGCTGGCCGGCTCCGAGGCGACCTCCTCAGGCGTGCCCTGGGCGACGACCTGGCCGCCGCCCGAGCCGCCCTCGGGGCCCATGTCCACGACCCAGTCGGCGGTCTTGATCACGTCCAGGTTGTGCTCGATGACGATCACCGTGTTGCCCTTGTCGACCAGGTCGGACAGCACCGAGATCAGCTTGCGGATGTCCTCGAAGTGCAGACCGGTGGTCGGCTCGTCCAGCACGTAGACGGTGCTGCCGGTGGAGCGCCGCTGGAGCTCGGCCGCCAGCTTGACCCGCTGGGCCTCGCCGCCGGAGAGGGTGGGCGCCGGCTGGCCGAGCCGCACGTAGCCGAGGCCGACGTCGCGCAGGGTGCGCAGGTGGCGGGCGATGCCGGGGACGGCCTCGAAGAAGTCGAGCGCCTCCTCGATCGGCATGTCCAGCACCTCGGCGATGGACCTGCCCTTGTAGTGGACCTCCAGCGTCTCCCGGTTGTACCGGGCGCCGTGGCAGACCTCGCACGGCACGTAGACGTCGGGCAGGAAGTTCATCTCGATCTTGATGGTGCCGTCGCCCGAGCAGTTCTCGCAGCGGCCGCCCTTGACGTTGAACGAGAAGCGGCCGGGCTGGTAGCCGCGGACCTTGGCCTCCGTGGTCTCCGCGAAGAGCCGGCGGACGTGGTCGAAGACGCCCGTGTAGGTGGCCGGATTGGACCGCGGGGTGCGGCCGATCGGCGACTGGTCGACGTGCACCACCTTGTCGACCAGGTCGTCGCCGGTGATCCTGGTGTGCCGCCCGGGCACCGCCCTGGCGCGGTTGAGCTCGCGCGCCAGGTGCGTGTAGAGGATGTCGTTGACCAGCGTGGACTTGCCGGATCCCGACACGCCGGTGACGGCGGTCAGCACCCCGACCGGGAAGCTGACGTCGATGTCCTTGAGGTTGTGCTCGCGGGCGCCGTGCACCGTGAGCTGGCGCTTGCGGTCCACCGGGCGCCGCTCCGCCGGAGTGGGGATCGAGCGGGCGCCGGACAGGTACTGGCCGGTCAGCGACTCCTCGTTGGCCAGCAGCTCGGCCAGCGGCCCGCTGTGCACCACCTTGCCGCCGTGCTCGCCGGCGCCCGGGCCGATGTCCACCACCCAGTCGGAGGTGCGGATGGTGTCCTCGTCGTGCTCGACGACGATCAGCGTGTTGCCCAGGTTGCGCAGCCGGACCAGCGTCTCGATCAGCCGGTGGTTGTCCCGCTGGTGCAGCCCGATGGACGGCTCGTCCAGCACGTAGAGGACGCCGACCAGCCCTGAGCCGATCTGGGTGGCGAGCCGGATGCGCTGGGCCTCGCCGCCCGAGAGGGTGCCGGCGGCGCGGTCGAGCGACAGGTAGTCGAGGCCGACGTCGACCAGGAACCGCAGCCGCTCGTTGACCTCCTTCAGCACCCGCTCGGCGATGGTCTTCTCGCGGTCCGTCAGCGTCATCCCGCGCAGGAAGTCCGCGCAGGCGCTGATCGACATCCCGGCCACGTCGGCGATGGACCGCCCCTGCACCGTGACCGCGAGCACCAGCGGCTTCAGCCGGGTGCCGTGGCAGGAAGGGCAGGGCGCCTCCCGCATGTAGCCCTCGAAGCGCTCCCTGCTGTTGTCCGTCTCGGCCTCGGCGTACCGCCGCTGGACGAACGGGATCACGCCCTCGAAGGCCGTGGTGTAGGCGCGCTCCTGGCCGTGCCGGTTCTCGTACCGGACCTCGATCTTGGACTTGTGGCCCTGCAGGATCGCCTTGCGGGCGCGCTGCGGCAGCCCGGCCCAGGGGATGTCGGTGCGGAAGTTCAGCGCCTTGCCGAGGGCGCCGAGCAGCAGGTTGAAGTAGCCCCTGGTCTGCCCGTGCGACCAGGGGTGGATCGCGCCCTCCTCCAGGGTCTTCTCCGGGTCGGGCACGATCAGCTCGGCGTCCACCTCCATGCGGCTGCCGAGCCCTGAGCACTCGGGGCAGGCGCCGAAGGGGGAGTTGAACGAGAAGGAGCGCGGCTCGAGCTCCTCGAAGGACAGGTCGTCGTACGGGCAGTACAGGTGCTCCGAGAACATCCGCTCGCGCTGCGGGTCGTCGGCCGGCAGATCCACGAAGTCCAGGATCACCATGCCGCCGGAGAGGCCGAGCGCCGTCTCCACCGAGTCCGTCAGCCGGCGCTTGGCGCTCTCCTTCACCGTGAGCCGGTCGACGACCACCTCGATGGTGTGCTTCTCCTGCTTCTTCAGCGTCGGCGGCTCGACCAGCTGGATCGTCTCGCCGTCCACCCGGGCCCGGCTGTAGCCCTTCGTCTGCAGGTCGGCGAAGAGGTCGACGAACTCGCCCTTGCGCTCCCGCACCAGCGGCGAGAGCACCTGGAAGCGGCTGCCCTCCTCCAGGGCCAGCACCTTGTCCACGATGGCCTGCGGCGACTGCCTGGCGATCGGTCGGGCGCACTCCGGGCAGTGCGGGCGGCCGATCCTGGCGAAGAGCAGCCGCAGGTAGTCGTAGACCTCGGTGATCGTGCCCACCGTGGAGCGCGGATTGCGCGAGGTCGACTTCTGGTCGATGGAGACCGCGGGGGACAGGCCCTCGATGAAGTCCACATCCGGCTTGTCCATCTGCCCGAGGAACTGCCGGGCGTACGAGGACAGCGACTCGACGTAGCGCCGCTGACCCTCGGCGAAGATCGTGTCGAAGGCGAGCGAGGACTTGCCAGAACCCGACAGCCCGGTGAAGACGATGAGCGAGTCGCGAGGCAGGTCGAGCGAGACGTTCCGCAGATTGTGCTCGCGAGCGCCACGAACGATGAGTCGGTCGGCCACTCCGGATGGCACCTTTCGTGTGAATCCCGGACCGCCCGCGGGACACGGGCGACCCGTCCAAGGGTATGGGTGGCATCTGACAAAAGTCCCCCGGATGCCTTCGGGCCCTGCGCTCCGCAGCCTATAGCACGGGCGTTCGATTCCCGGAAGTTTTCCGTCACCTTCACTCGAAGGTGTGAGGAGATAGCGTGTGATCATGACCGGACCCGCAGCCGACCTCGCCGGCCTCCAGGACGCCACCGAACGCCTCGTCGCCGACGTCGCCACCCTGGACGACGCCGCTGTCGCCCAGCCGTCCCGCCTCCCCGGCTGGACCCGCGGCCACGTCCTCGCCCACCTCGCCCGTAACGCCGACGCCCTGGTCAACGTCCTCCACGGCCGCCCCATGTACCTGAGCGCCGAGGCCAGGAACGCCGACATCGAGCGCGACGCGCCCCGCCCGCTCGCCGTCCACGTCGCCGACGTGCGCGACAGCGCCGACCGGCTGGCCACCGCGGCCGCCGGGCTCACCGACGACGACTGGCGGGCCACCGTGACCCTCCGCGACGGCATGCGGGACGTGGCCTCCGTCATCCCCCTCCGCCGCTGGGCCGAGATCGAGCTGCACGGCATCGACCTCGACGCCGGCCACACCATCGCCAGCCTGCCGAGCGCCTTCCTCGACCGCGCCCCCGGCTACCTCGCCGGGCGCCTCGCCGACCACCCGGCCGTGCCGCCCCTCGAACTCCGCGCCGAGGACGGCCGCACCTGGCGCACCGGCCGCACTGGCGACTCGCCCCTGATCGTCGTCGGCACCGCCGCCGCCCTCGTGGGCTGGCTCAGCGGCCGCACCCCCGGCAGCGGCCTCGCCGCCGCCGAACCACTGCCCGAGCTGCCGGGGCTCTGACCGTCCGTCCCCGACCTGTAGCAGACTGGCCGCCATGGCCTACACCGGAAACGTCGCGGTCGGGGAGCCGGCCGACGCCCACGAGCTCGCCAAGCTGATCATCTCCAAGGTCGCCGTCGGCCCCATGGAGAACAACGCCTACCTGCTGCGCTGCCGGGACACCGGCGAGCAACTGCTGATCGACGCGGCCAACGAGGCCCCCACCCTGCTCAACCTGATCGGTGACGACGGCATCGCCACCGTCGTCACCACCCACCGGCACGGCGACCACTGGCAGGCGCTCAGCGCCGTCGTCGACGCCACAGGCGCCCGCACCCTCGCCGGCCGCCACGACGCCGATGGCATCCCGGTGCCCACCGCCGTCCTCGTCGACGACGGCGACGAGATCACCGTCGGCACCTGCCGGCTCACCGCCCGCCACCTCGTCGGCCACACCCCAGGATCCATCGCGCTGATCTACGACGACCCCGAGGGGCACCCGCACGTCTTCACCGGCGACTGCCTCTTCCCCGGCGGCGTCGGCAACACCCACGACGACCCCGAGGCGTTCGCCACCCTGCTGCGCGACGTCGAGACCAAGCTCTTCGACCAGCTCCCCGACGAGACCTGGGTCTACCCGGGCCACGGTTCCGACACCACCCTGGGCGCCGAGCGCCCCAAGCTCCCCGAATGGCGCGAACGCGGCTGGTGACTGCCCAAGGTCACTGACTGTCAGCCCTCGGCAGTAGGGTTTGGGACATGGCCGATCCATCCAGCTACCGCCCGCAGCCGGGCGAGATCCCCGACTCACCGGGCGTCTACCGCTTCCGGGACGACCACCGTCGGGTGATCTACGTCGGAAAGGCCAAGAGCCTGCGCCAGCGGCTCTCCTCCTACTTCCAGGACCTCGCGGGGCTGCACCCGAGGACGGCCACCATGGTCACCACCGCCGCCTCCGTCGAGTGGACGGTGGTCGGCACCGAGGTCGAGGCGCTGCAGCTCGAGTACTCGTGGATCAAGGAGTACGACCCCAGGTTCAACGTCAAGTACCGCGACGACAAGAGCTATCCCTCGCTCGCCGTCACCATGAACGAGGAGATCCCCAGGGCCCAGGTGATGCGCGGCCCCAAGCGCAAGGGCGTGCGCTACTTCGGCCCCTACGGCCACGCCTGGGCCATCCGGGAGACGGTCGACCTGCTGCTGCGGGTCTTCCCCATCCGCACCTGCTCCGCCGGGGTGTTCAAGCGCGCCAGGGCCGTGGGCCGCCCCTGCCTCCTCGGCTACATCGACAAGTGCTCCGCGCCCTGCGTCGGCCGCGTCACCCCCGAGGAACACCGCGCGCTCGCCGAGGAGTTCTGCGACTTCATGGCCGGCCGCACCGGCACCTACCTGCGCCGCCTCGAGCAGGAGATGCACGAGGCGGCCGAGGAGTTGGAGTACGAGCGGGCCGGCCGGCTGCGGGACGACATCGAGGCGCTGCGGCGCGCCATGGAGAAGAACGCGGTGGTCCTCGCCGACGCCACCGACGCCGACCTGATCGCCCTCGCCGACGACGAGCTCGAAGCCGCCGTGCAGATCTTCCACGTCCGCGGCGGCCGGGTGCGCGGCCAACGCGGCTGGGTCACCGACCGGGTCGCCAACATCTCCACGGCCGAGCTGGTCGAGAGCGCCCTCACCCAGCTCTACGGCGAGGAGCGCGGCGAGTCCGTGCCCCGCGAGGTGCTGGTGCCGGTGCTGCCCGAGCCCGCCGAGCCCGTCGCCGAGTGGCTCGGCGAGCGCCGCGGCTCCCGGGTCAGCCTGCGGGTGCCGCGCCGCGGCGACAAGAAGGACCTGATGACCACCGTGGAGCGCAACGCCAAGCAGGCGCTCGCCCTCCACAAGACCAAGCGCGCCTCCGACCTCACCACCCGCTCCCGCGCCCTGGAGGAGATCGCCGAGGCCCTCGGCCTCGACTCGGCGCCGCTGCGCATCGAGTGCTTCGACATCTCCCACCTCCAGGGCGAGGACGTGGTCGCCTCCATGGTCGTCTTCGAGGACGGCCTGGCCCGCAAGAGCGAGTACCGGCGGTTCCAGATCAGGAGCTTCGCCGGTCAGGACGACGTCCGCGCCATGCACGAGGTGGTCTCCAGGCGCTTCCGCCGCTACCTCCGCGAGCGCGAGAAGACTGGCGAGTGGGCCGTCGAGGAACCGGACGACGACGCTCCCGCGTCCCTCCGCACGGAGGACGGCCGGCCCAGGCGCTTCGCCTACCCGCCCCAGCTCGTGGTGGTGGACGGCGGGCAGCCCCAGGTGGCCGCCGCCCGCCGCGCGATGGACGAACTCGGCATCGACGACGTCGCCGTCTGCGGCCTCGCCAAGCGCCTCGAGGAGGTCTGGCTGCCGGGCGACGACGACCCGGTGATCCTGCCGCGCACCAGCGAGGGCCTGTACCTGCTGCAGCGCGTCAGAGACGAGGCCCACCGCTTCGCGATCCGCTATCAGCGCGGAAAGCGGTCACAATCGATAAGGAAGGGTCCCCTCGACACCGTCACCGGACTCGGGGAGACCCGCAAGAAGGCCCTGCTCAAGCACTTCGGCTCGGTCAAGCGGCTCCGCGCCGCCACGATCGAGGAACTCTGCGAGGTGCCGGGCATCGGCCGCAGGACCGCGGAGACGGTCGCCGCCGCGCTCGCCGAGGGCGGCCCGACCGCCCCGGCGGTCAACACCGCCACCGGCGAGATCGTCGACGGCTGAGCCGGTGGCCCCGGCAAGACCGGCCGGACAGGACCTAGGGCCGGCGCCAGGCCGCGGCGCGGCCCACCCACGCGACCCACACGAAAAGAAAGACAGGCGGGGGACAGCAGACATGAGTGAACAGACCAGAGGCGAAGATCAGACCCCGCCGCCGGGCAACGGCGGCGACGAGGTCACCACCACACCCGAACTGGTGATCATCACCGGCATGTCGGGCGCCGGCCGCAGCACCGCGGCCAAGTGCCTCGAGGACCTCGGCTGGTTCGTCGTGGACAACCTGCCGCCGGCCCTGATCCCGACCATGGTCGACCTCGGCGCCCGCTCCCAGGGCAACGTGGCGCGCATCGCCGTCGTGGTCGACGTCCGCGGTCGCAGCTTCTTCGACAGCCTCCGCGAGTCCCTGACCGACCTGGCGGCCAAGGGTGTCACCCGCCGGGTCGTCTTCCTCGAGGCCTCGGACAACGCCCTCGTGCAGCGCTTCGAGTCGGTCCGCAGGCCGCACCCGCTCCAGGGTGACGGCCGGATCGTCGACGGCATCGCCGCCGAGCGCGACCTGCTCCGCGAGCTCCGCGGCGACGCCGACCTGGTGATCGACACCTCCAACCTCAACGTGCACGAGCTCCGCGCCAAGATGGACGCCCAGTTCACCAGCGGCGACGAGCCGGAGCTGCGCGCCACCGTGATGTCCTTCGGCTACAAGTACGGCCTCCCCGTGGACGCCGACCACGTGGTGGACTGCCGGTTCCTGCCCAACCCGCACTGGGTCCCCGAGCTGCGGCCGTTCACCGGCACCAGCGAGGAGGTCGCCGGCTACGTCTTCGACCAGCCGGGCGCCAAGGAGTTCCTCGACCGCTACGCCGAGATCCTCCAGCTGATCGCCGCCGGCTACCGCCGCGAGGGCAAGCGCTACGTCACCATCGCCGTCGGCTGCACCGGCGGAAAGCACCGCAGCGTCGCCATGTCCGAGCGGCTGGCCCGCCGGCTGGCCGCGGAAGGGATCGAAACGGTCGTGGTCCACCGGGACATGGGGCGCGAATAGGCATGCCGCGCAAGGGCGTTCGGCAGCGCCGGACAGCGGACGGGGTCGGGCACGCCCGGCGAGGCATGCGACAGCTGCGAGGCGGCCGCCGTGCCCAGCCCAAGGTCGTCGCACTCGGCGGCGGCATGGGCCTGGCGGCCTCGCTCGCCGCGCTGCGCCGGATCACCGGCGACCTGACGGCCGTCGTCACCGTCGCCGACGACGGCGGGTCGAGCGGCCGGCTGCGCGCCGAGCTCGGCGTGCTGCCGCCGGGCGACCTCCGCAAGGCGCTGGCCGCCCTCTGCGGCGACGACGACTGGGGCCGCACCTGGTCCGAGGTGGTGCAGCACCGCTTCAAGAGCGAGGGCGCGCTGCACGACCACGCCGTGGGCAACCTGCTGATCGTCGCCCTCTGGGAGCAGCTGGGCGACCACGTCCGCGCCCTCGACCTGGTCGGCAAGCTGCTCGGCGCGCACGGCCGGGTGCTGCCCATGTCCGCCGTCCCACTGGAGCTGGAGGCCCTGGTCCGCGGCCACGAGCCGGCCCGCCCCGAGGAGCTGAGCCGGATCCGGGGCCAGGTCGCCGTCGCGCTGACCCCCGGCGAGGTGCGCGAGGTGGTGCTGGTGCCGGCCGCCCCGCCGGCCGTCCCCGAGGCCGTCGAGGCGGTGCTCGACGCCGACTGGGTGGTGCTCGGGCCAGGCTCCTGGTTCTCCTCCGTCATCCCGCACCTGCTCGTGCCCGACCTGCTCGACGCGCTCACCCGCACCAAGGCCCGGCGCGTGCTCTCCCTCAACCTGGCCCCACAACCCGGCGAAACTGATGGCTTCTCCCCGCAGCGTCATGTGGAGGTTTTGGTACAACACGCCCCTAAACTCGCCTTCGACGTGGTGCTGGCAGACCAGGCCGCCGTCCCGGACCAGGAGAGCCTGAGCCGGGCCGCCGAGCGCCTGGGGGCCAGAGTCCAGCTGGCGCCGGTGGCCGCCGCCGGGGGTTTGCCCGACGGGGCGGTGCCTCCCAGGCACGACCCGGAGCTGCTCGCGGCCGCGTACGACCGTATTTTTCGGATGCATGGAAGGATCGGCCCATGGCGATGACGGCTGCGGTGAAGGACGAGATCTCGCGACTTCCCGTCACCCGCACCTGCTGCCGCAAGTCGGAGGTGTCGTCGATCCTGCGCTTCGCGGGTGGCCTGCACCTGGTCAGCGGGCGGATCGTGATCGAGGCCGAGTTGGACACGGGGATCGCCGCCCGGCGGCTGCGCCGGGACATCCTGGAGATCTTCGGCCACACCTCCGACCTGGTGGTGATGGCACCTGGCGGGCTGCGCCGGGGCAGCCGCTACGTGGTCCGGGTGGTGGCCGGCGGCGACCAGCTCGCCCGCCAGACCGGCCTGGTCGACGGCCGAGGCCGCCCCATCCGCGGCCTGCCACCACAGGTCGTCTCCGGCGCCACCTGCGACGCCGAGGCGGCCTGGCGCGGTGCCTTCCTCGCCCACGGCTCGCTGACCGAGCCCGGCCGCTCCTCCTCGCTCGAGGTCACCTGCCCGGGCCCCGAGGCCGCCCTGGCCCTGGTCGGCGCGGCACGCCGGCTGCAGATCGGCGCCAAGGCCCGCGAGGTCCGCAGCGTCGACCGTGTCGTCGTCCGGGACGGTGACGCCATCGGCGCCCTGCTGACGCGGCTCGGCGCCCACGAGTCGGTGCTCGCCTGGGAAGAGCGCCGGATGCGGCGCGAGATCAAGGCCACCGCCAACCGCCTCGCCAACTTCGACGACGCCAACCTGCGCCGCTCCGCCCGCGCCGCCGTCGCCGCCGGCGCCCGCGTCCAGCGGGCCCTGGAGATCCTCGGCGAGGAGGTGCCCGAACACCTGGCGGCCGCCGGCCGGCTGCGCATGGACCACAAGCAGGCGTCCCTCGAGGAGCTCGGCGCCCTGGCCGAGCCGCCCCTCACCAAGGACGCGGTCGCCGGCCGCATCAGGCGGCTGCTCGCGATGGCCGACAAGCGGGCGCAGGACCTGGGCATTGCCGGTACCGAGGCCAGCCTGACCGAGGAGATGGTGGGCTGACGCCCGGGCCGGCCGCCGCCCCCGGGCCCCGGCCGGGTCGCTCGTAAGGGGCATCGTCCCCGGCCAGGCAGGGGGCGCGCCGGCCCATGATTCCGGGCCGGAACACCCCATGGCCGATGTCACCGGCCGGATCCGGGCGCGGTAGGGTCGGAGACGGTCGGGGACATCCCAATACAGCATCGCCGGTATCCGTTTCGCCGGCGTACCAACGAGGAGATCGGTTCGTGACGATCCGCGTAGGAATCAACGGCTTTGGCCGTATCGGTCGCAACTACTTCCGCGCGCTCCTTGAGTCGGGAGCGGATGTCGAGATCGTTGGCGTCAACGACCTGACCGACAACGAGACGCTGGTCCACCTGCTGAAGTACGACAGCATCCTCGGCCGCCTCAAGGCGGAGGTCAGCCACACCGAAGACACCATCACGGTGGGCGACATGACCTTCAAGACGCTGGCCGAGCGCGACCCGGCCGCCCTGCCCTGGGGCGAGCTCGGCGCCGACATCGTCATCGAGTCGACCGGCATCTTCACCAAGAAGGCGGACGCCGCCAAGCACATTGCCGCCGGCGCCAAGAAGGTCCTGATCTCCGCGCCCGCCAAGGACGAGGACATCACGATCGTGATGGGCGTCAACCAGGACAAGTACGACGCGGCCAACCACCACATCGTCTCCAACGCCTCCTGCACCACCAACTGCGTGGCGCCGATGGCCAAGGTGCTCGACGAGAACTTCGGCATCGTCAAGGGCCTGATGACGACGGTCCACGCGTACACCAACGACCAGCGCATCCTGGACTTCCCGCACAACGACCTGCGCCGCGCCCGCGCCGCCGCGATCAACATCATCCCGACCACCACCGGTGCCGCCAAGGCCACGGCGCTGGTCCTGCCGCAGCTCAAGGGCAAGCTGGACGGCATCGCGCTGCGCGTCCCGGTCCCCACCGGCTCCGTCACCGACCTGGTGGTCGAGCTGGACCGCGAGGTCACCAAGGACGAGGTCAACGCGGCCTTCAAGTCCGCGGCCGAGGGCCAGCTCAAGGGCATCCTCGAGTACACCGAGGACCAGATCGTCTCCTCGGACATCGTCAACTGGCCGGCCTCCTGCACCCTGGACGCCTCGCTCACCATGGCGCAGGGCAAGCAGGTCAAGATCGTCGGCTGGTACGACAACGAGTGGGGCTACTCCAACCGCCTCGTCGACCTGACCGTGTTCGTCGGCGGCCAGCTCTGACCAGGAGCTGACGAGCCCGATCAGCGGTGGAGCACGAAGAACAGGGGCCCGCGGCACGCGCCGCGGGCCCCTGTGCCACGGACACAGCCCCCAGGAGTCGGAACACACACCATGCAGACCATTGACGATCTTCAGGTCGCCGGGCGGCGGGTCTTCGTCCGCGCCGACCTCAACGTCCCGCTCGACGGCGAGACCATCACCGACGACGGCCGCATCCGCGCCGTCGTGCCCACGATCGCCAGGCTCGCCGACGCCGGCGCCAGGGTGATCGTCGCCTCGCACCTCGGCCGCCCCAAGGGCGCCCCCGAGCCGCGGTTCTCGCTCGCCCCGGTCGCCAGGCGGCTCGGGGAGCTGCTCGGCAAGCCCGTCGCCTTCGCCGCCGACACCGTCGGCGACAGCGCGGCCGCGACCGTCGCCGGGCTCGGCGAAGGACAGGTCGCGCTGCTGGAGAACCTGCGCTTCAACCCCGGTGAGACCAGCAAGGACGACGCCGAGCGCGGCGCCTTCGCCGACGCCCTCGCCGCCCTCGCCGACGTCTACGTCGGCGACGGCTTCGGCGCCGTCCACCGCAGGCACGCCTCCGTCTACGACCTGCCCGCCCGGCTGCCGCACGCCGTCGGCGGCCTGATCGCCACCGAGGTCGGCGTGCTGCGCCGGCTCACGGATGACGTGGCCCGCCCCTACGCGGTTGTGCTCGGCGGCGCCAAGGTCTCCGACAAGCTCGGCGTCATCGACCACCTGCTGAAGCGCGCCGACCGCATCCTGATCGGCGGCGGCATGGCCTACACCTTCCTGAAGGCCCTCGGTCACGAGGTCGGCGACTCGCTGCTCCAGGAGGACCAGATCCCGACCGTCCAGGGCTACCTGGCCGAGGCGAAGGAGCGCGGCGTCGAGTTCGTGCTCCCGGTCGACGTCGTCGCCAGCAAGGAGTTCCCCGACCTGTCGGCCAAGGCGCCGGTCGAGGCCACGGTGGTGTCCGCCGACGCCATCCCGGCCGGCCTCATGGGCCTGGACATCGGCCCGGCGAGCAGCGAGCTGTACGCCGCCAAGCTCGCCGACGCCGCCACGGTCTTCTGGAACGGGCCGATGGGCGTCTTCGAGCACCCCGACTTCGCCGCGGGCACCAGGGCCGTCGCCCAGGCCCTGGTGGACAGCCCCGCCTTCACCGTCGTCGGCGGCGGCGACTCGGCCGCCGCCGTCCGCATCCTGGGCTTCGACGAGGCGGCCTTCGGTCACATCTCGACCGGCGGCGGGGCGAGCCTCGAGTACCTGGAGGGCAAGACCCTCCCCGGCCTGGCAGCACTGGAGGACTGAACCCATGGCCACTGCGTCTTCGCGCACCCCGCTGATGGCGGGCAACTGGAAGATGAACCTCAACCACCTCGAGGCCATCGCCCACGTCCAGAAGCTGGCCTTCGCGCTCGCCGACAAGGACTACGACGCCGTCGAGGTCGCCGTCCTGCCGCCCTTCACCGACCTGCGCTCCGTGCAGACCCTGGTCGACGGCGACAAGCTCAAGATCAGGTACGGCGCCCAGGACATCTCGGCCCACGACTCCGGCGCCTACACCGGCGAGGTCTCCGGGCTCATGCTGGCCAAGCTGAACTGCGCCTACGCCGTGATCGGCCACTCCGAGCGCCGCCAGTACCACGGCGAGGACGAGGCCGTCTGCAACGCCAAGGTCAAGGCCGCCTACCGGCACGGGATCACCCCGATCCTCTGCGTCGGCGAGCCGCTGGAGGTCCGCAAGGCCGGCACCCACGTCGCGCACACCCTCGCCCAGCTCGACGGCGCCCTGAAGGACGTGCCGGCCGCCCAGGCCGAGTCCATCGTGATCGCCTACGAGCCGGTCTGGGCCATCGGCACCGGCGAGGTCGCCACCCCGGAGGACGCCCAGGAGGTCTGCGCGGCGATCAGGGCCCGGCTCGCCGAGCTCTACGACGGCGCGCTCGCCGAGAAGGTCAGGATCCAGTACGGCGGCTCGGTCAAGGGCGGCAACGTGGCCGCGATCATGGCCCAGCCCGACGTGGACGGCGCCCTCGTCGGGGGCGCCTCGCTGGACGCCGACGAGTTCGTCAAGATCGTCCGATTCCGCGACCAGTAGAATCAGTTAAATCGGTACCGCGCGGTACGCTGTCGGGGGCCGGCCGGCGTGGGCACGTAGCCGTGCCGTCGGCCCAAGGCAGAGATCACTTGTCCGTGCGACGTTGTTGAGAGAGTTGGTCCAGTCGTGGAAACGGCGTTCCAGATCGCGCTGATCATCTTCAGCTTCCTGTTGGCCCTGCTCGTGCTGATGCACAAGGGGAAGGGCGGCGGTCTCTCCGACATGTTCGGCGGGGGCATGCAGTCCTCGGTCGGTGGCTCCTCGGTCGCCGAGCGCAACCTGGACCGGATCACCGTGGTCATCGCCGTCATCTGGTTCGGGATCGTCGTGATCCTCGGTCTCCTGATGAAGGCGTGACGGCGGTCCGGCCATGAACCGGTGAGCCAGGCCCTCCCCGTGTACGCGGGGCTGTTCCCTCAGTAACTCGAAGCACTGGACGTGCGTTGAGCCTTGCATAAAATGAGGACTTCGCAGGATGTCAGGCAGGAGTAACGACCGTGGCAGGTGGCAACGCGATCCGGGGCAGCCGGGTCGGCGCGGGGCCCATGGGTGAGGCCGAGCGCGGCGAGTCCGCTCCTCGGCTCAGGGTCTCCTTCTGGTGTGCGAACGGGCATGAGACGCAGCCCAGCTTCGCGAGTGACGCACAGATTCCGGACACCTGGGACTGTCCGCGCTGCGGCTTCCCGGCCGGCACCGAGCGGGACTCGCCTCCTGACCCGCCGCGCACCGAGCCGTACAAGACGCATCTCGCCTACGTCCGCGAGCGGCGCAGCGACGCCGACGGGGAGGCCATCCTCGCCGAGGCGCTGGCCAAGCTCCGCGGCGAGATCTGAGGCATGGTCTGAGGCGAGATCCCGGACGTTCCACCACGACGGGCCCGAGCACCGGTTTCACCCACCGGAGCCCGGGCCCGTCGCGTTGTCGCCCTCACCCGATCGACTACCGTGGCGCGGGGTGGGAACAGCGATACGGACGGATGGGTTGAACCGGGTATGAGGCTCGATCGGACTGCTGAGTGGAGCGCGTTGGCGAAGCACCGGGATGACCTGGGGGAGGTGCGTCTGCGGGAGCTGTTCGCCGCCGACCCTGGGCGGGCGGAGCGGTACGAGGCCTCCGTCGGGGACCTGCGTATCGACTACTCGAAGAACCTGGTGACCGACGAGACGCTGCGGCTGCTGCGCGAGTTGGCCGAGGCCACCGGCGTCGCCGCGCTGCGCGACGCCATGTTCCGCGGCGAGCGGATCAACACCACCGAGAACCGGGCCGTGTTGCACACCGCGCTGCGCGCCCCCGAGGGCGCGGTCGTCGAGGTCGACGGGGAGAACGTGGTCCCCGCCGTGCACGCCGTCCTCGACCGGATGGCGGCCTTCGCCGACCGGGTGCGCTCCGGCGAGTGGCAGGGCCACACCGGCCGGCGGATCCGCAACGTGGTGAACATCGGCATCGGCGGCTCCGACCTCGGCCCCGCCATGGCCTACGAGGTGCTGCGCCCCTACACCGACCGGGAGCTCACCTTCCGCTTCGTCTCCAACGTGGACGGCGCCGACCTGCACGAGGCGGTGCGCGACCTCGACCCGGCCGAGACGCTGTTCATCGTCGCCTCCAAGACCTTCACCACCCTGGAGACCATCACCAACGCCACCTCGGCCCGCACCTGGCTGCTCGCCGGCCTCGGCGGCGACCAGGCCGCCGTCGCCCGGCACTTCGTGGCCGTCTCCACCAACGCCGAGAAGGTCGCCGAGTTCGGCATCGACACCCAGAACATGTTCGAGTTCTGGGACTGGGTCGGCGGCCGCTACTCCTACGACTCCGCCATCGGCCTCTCGCTCGTCATCGCCATCGGCCCCGAGCGGTTCCGCGAGATGCTGGCCGGCTTCCACCTCGTCGACGAGCACTTCCGCACCGCCCCGCCCGAGGCCAACGCGCCGCTGCTGCTCGGCCTGTTGGGCGTCTGGTACGGCGGCTTCCACGACGCCCAGTCGCACGCCGTGCTGCCCTACAGCCACTACCTGTCCCGGTTCACCGCCTATCTCCAGCAGCTCGACATGGAGTCCAACGGCAAGCGGGTGAACCGCGCGGGCGAGCCGGTGAGTTGGGGGACGGGCCCGGTGGTCTGGGGCACCCCGGGCACCAACGGCCAGCACGCCTACTACCAGTTGCTGCACCAGGGCACCAGGCTCATCCCGGCCGACCTCATCGGCTTCGCCCGCCCGGTCGCCGAGCT
Organism: Streptomyces mayteni; assembly: GCF_054783955.1. Classification (NCBI taxonomy): domain Bacteria; kingdom Bacillati; phylum Actinomycetota; class Actinomycetes; order Kitasatosporales; family Streptomycetaceae; genus Streptomyces; species Streptomyces mayteni. Next base: position 192,312 of record NZ_BAAGPR010000002.1, read on the forward strand.
CCAACCCACCCTCGCCGCCCAGCACGACCTGCTGATGGCCAACCTGTTCGCCCAGGGGCAGGCGCTCGCCTTCGGCAAGACCGCGGACGAGGTGCGCGCCGAGGGCGTCGCCGAGGAGCTGGTGCCGCACCGCACCTTCCCCGGCGACCGGCCCACCACCACCATCCTGGCCCCCGAGCTGACCCCCTCCGTGCTGGGCCAGCTCGTCGCCCTCTACGAGCACAAGGTGTTCGTCCAGGGCGCGGTCTGGGACATCGACTCCTTCGACCAGTGGGGCGTCGAGCTCGGCAAGGTGCTCGCCAAGCGCGTGGAGCCGGCCCTCACGGAGGGCGCCGAGGTGCCGGGCCTCGACGCCTCCACGGCGCGCCTGGTGGCCACCTACCGCGAGCTGCGTGGACGCTGAGCGCTTGGCCGGCAGCGTGGGAGACGGCCGCTGACCGCTCGCGACTGGTCGCGCCCGCGCGGCGAAGCCGCACTCAGTCGCCGCCCCGCGCCTCTCACGGGGCGTGGGAGGGCGGCGGACTTCGCCAGGCCAGGACAGGGCCTAGGAAGCCAGCTCCGGCGGCAGGGCCGAGGCGGCGGCGCGGTCGAGCAGCCACAGGGTGCGGGCCGTGCCGTGCGCCCCGGCCGCCGGGGCGTCCACGGCCTCCGCGTCGCCCACCAGCGCGGTGGCCGCCGCCTTGGCCTTGTCCTCGCCGGCCGCCAGCAGCCACACCTGGCGCGCCGTGCGGATCGCCGGCAGCGTCAGCGTGATCCGGGTCGGCGGCGGCTTGGGGGCCTCCCGCACGGCCACCACCGTGCGCTTCTCCTCCCGCACCGCAGGCAGCCCGGGGAACAGCGAGGCCACATGGGTGTCCGGGCCCACGCCCAGCATCAGCACGTCGAACGGTCCTGCGGCCACCGCGAGTTCGGCGGCGTACGAGGTGGCCGCCGCGTCCACGTCGTCGCCGTGCCGCCCGTCCGAGGCCGGCATCGCGTGCACCCGCGCCGGGTCGAGCGGCAGCTCGTCGAGCAGCGCCCGCCTGGCCTGGGTCACGTTGCGGTCCGGGTCGCCGTCCGGCAGGAAACGCTCGTCGCCCCACCACAGGTCGACCCGCTCCCAGTCCACGGCGTCCCTGGCCGGGGAGCCGGCCAGCGCGGCCAGCACCCCGTTGCCGTTGCGGCCGCCCGTCAACACCACCGAGGCCGAGCCGCGGGCCGCCTGGGCGTCCACGACCTCGGTGATCAGCCGGGCCGCCGTGGCCTGCGCCATCAGCTCCTTGTCGCGGTGCACCACGAGCCGTGGCGTCGCCGTCATCACTTCTCCTTGCTCTTCGCCGACTTGGCAGTCTTGGCGGCCTTGGCCGCCTTGGTGGACCTGCCGGCCCCGCCCGGCTTGTGCCGGGCCTCGCCGGAACGCTTGGGCAGCGGCGGCCGCTCCGCCGCCGGCGCCTGGCCCGTGGGCCGCCCCGAGCCGAGCCGGCCCACGCCGTGCTTCACGGCCTCCGCGTACGCCTCGTCGGGGTCGAGCCGGCGCAGCTCCTCGGCGATCAGCTCGGCCGTCGTGCGCCGGTGCAGCGCCACGTGCCGGTCGGGCTGGCCGGGCACCGCCAGCGTCGCCAGCGAACCGTCGGGCCGGTCGAGGCAGATGACGCCGTCCTCCGTGAGCAGCCGCACCGCCGTGATGCCGGGCCCAGGCGAGACCGAGCGGTCCACCGGCACCGCGAGCCGCTCCGCCAGCCACAGCGCGAGCAGTTCGGTGCTCGGGTTGTACTCCTCGCCCGCCACCTCGGCCCCGGTGATCCGGCCGTGCCGCTGGTCGAGCGCCGCCGCCAGCACGCTGCGCCAGGGCGTGATCCGGGTCCAGGCCAGGTCCGTGTCGCCAGGCGCGTAGACCGCGGCCCGCGCGCCGAGCGCCCCCACCGGGTCCTCGGTGGCCGCCGCGTCCGTGATCCGCCGCTGGGCCAGCGTGCCGAGCAGGTCCTCGGCGGGGTGCGTCGGCGCCTCGTCCGGCCACCAGATCACCACCGGCGCGTCCGGCAGCAGCAGCGGCAGCACCACGCTGTAGGCGTGCGCCGACAGCTCGCCGTGCAGCCGCAGCAGCACCGTCTCGCCGTTGCCCGTCTCGCCGCCGACCCGCACCTCGGCGTCGAGCCGCGCCGTGGCCCGGTCCCGCGGCGAGCGCCCCGGCCGCCTGATCACCACGAGGATCCGGGACGGATGCTCCTTGGACGCCTCGCTCGCGGCCTTCAGCGCGTCGTAGTGGTTGCCCTCGTCGGTGACGATGACCAGGGTCAGCACCATGCCGACCGCGGCCCCCACCGCCCGCCTGCCGTCGATCAGCGCGGAGTTGATCTTGCTGGACGTCGTGTCGGTGAGATCGATGTTCATGGCCGCCGCCAGCTCCGTCCGTCTCGTGACAGCATCCGGTCCGCCTCGTCAGGCCCCCAGGTGCCCGCCGTGTACGGCTCGGGCCTGCCGTGCCGTGCCCAGTACTCCTCGACCGGGTCCAGGATCTCCCAGGACCGCTCCACCTCCTGGTGGCGGGGGAAGAGGTTGGCGTCGCCGAGGAGCACGTCGAGCAGCAGCCGCTCGTACGCCTCAGGACTGGACTCGGTGAACGACTCGCCGTAGGCGAAGTCCATCGTGACGTCCCGGATCTCCATCTGGGTGCCAGGCACCTTGGAGCCGAACCGCACCGTGACGCCCTCGTCCGGCTGCACCCGGATCACCAGCGCGTTGTGGCCCAGCTCCTGGGTCTCGGTGGTGTCGAACGGCGAGTAGGGCGCCCGCTGGAAGACCACCGCGATCTCCGTGACCCGGCGGCCCAGCCGCTTCCCGGTGCGCAGGTAGAACGGGACGCCGGCCCACCGCCGGTTGTCGATCTCCAGCCTGACGGCCGCGTAGGTGTCGGTGGTGGACTCCGCGTCGATGCCCTCCTCCTCCAGATAGCCGAGCACCTTCTGGCCGCCCTGCCAGCCACCGGTGTACTGGCCGCGCACCGTGTGCCGGCCCAGATCCCGCGGCAGCCGCAGGGCCTCCAACACCTTCAGCTTCTCGGTGACCAGCGCGTCCGCCTCGAAGGAGGACGGCTCCTCCATCGCGGTGAGCGCCAGCAGTTGCAGCAGGTGGTTCTGGAGCACGTCCCGCGCCGAGCCGATGCCGTCGTAGTAGCCGGCGCGGCCGCCGATCCCGATGTCCTCGGCCATCGTGATCTGCACATGGTCCACGTACGACCGGTTCCAGATCGGTTCGAACATGGTGTTGGCGAACCGCAGCGCCAGGATGTTCTGGACCGTCTCCTTGCCGAGGTAGTGGTCGATCCTGAACACCTCGTGCGGCGCGAACACCTCGTGCACCACCGCGTTCAGCTCCCGCGCGCTGGCCAGGTCGTGGCCGAACGGCTTCTCGATCACCGCCCGCCGCCACGACCCGTTCGGCGCCTCCGACAGGCCGCTGGTCCGCAGCTGCCGCACCACCTGCGGGAAGTACTTCGGCGGCACCGACAGATAGAACGCGAAGTTCCCGCCGGTGCCGCGCTCCTTGTCGAGCCGTTCGATCGTGTCCCGCAACGAGACGAACGCGTCGTCGTCGTCGAACACGCCGGGCACGAACCGCATGCCCTCGGCCAGCTGCCGCCAGACCTCCTCGCGGAACGGGGTGCGCGAGTACTGGCTCACCGAGTCGTGCACGACCTCGGCGAAGTCCTCGTTCGCCCAGTCCCGGCGGGCGAAGCCCACCAGCGAGAAGCCCGGCGGCAACAGGCCGCGGTTCGACAGGTCGTAGACGGCTGGCATCAGCTTCTTGCGCGACAGGTCACCCGTCACGCCGAAGATCACCAGGCCCGAGGGCCCCGCGATGCGCGGGAGCCGCCGGTCCTGCGCGGTACGCAGCGGATTCCCGCCGCCCCGGTGCTGCCGGGGCGACGCCGACTGCCTCGAACCGCCACTCACCGGCGGCTCAGCCCTTCCCACCCGCGAGGCGCTCGAGCTCCGCCCTGGTCGAGTCGAGCAGGCCATCCCACGAGTGGGTGAACTTCGCCACGCCCTCGTCCTCCAGGACCCGCACCACGTCGTCGTAGGACACGCCCAGCTTCTCCAGTGCGTCCAGCACGCCCCGGGAGTCCTCGTAGGTGCCGGCGATCGTGTTGCCGGTGATCACCCCGTGGTCCTCGGTCGCCCGCAGGGTGGCCTCCGGCATGGTGTTCACCGTGCCGGGCGCCACCAGGTCCGTGACGTACATGGTGTCGGGGTAGGCCGGATCCTTCACCCCGGTGGAGGCCCACAGCGGGCGCTGCGCGTTGGCGCCCTCCCGCGTCAGGGCCTGCCAGCGGTCGGCCGCCACGACCTCCTCGAACGCCTGGTACGCCAGGCGCGCGTTGGCCACCGCGGCCTTGCCGCGCAGGGCCGCCGCCTCCGGCGTGCCCAGCGCGTCGAGGCGCTTGTCGACCTCGGTGTCCACCCGGGAGACGAAGAACGACGCCACCGAGTAGATCGCCGAGAGGTCGAGCCCCTTGGACTTCGCCTTCTCCAGACCCGCCTGGTAGGCGTCCATCACCTCGCGGTACCGGTCGAGCGAGAAGATCAGCGTGACGTTGACGCTGATCCCCCGCCCGATCACCTCGGTGATGGCCGGCAGCCCGGCCCGGGTCGCCGGGATCTTGACGAAGGTGTTGGGGCGGTCCACCAGCCAGGCCAACTGCTTGGCCTCGGCGATGGTGGCCGCCGTGTGGTGCGCCAGCCGGGGGTCCACCTCGATGGACACCCGGCCGTCGAGACCGCCGGTCGTCTCGTGGTGCGCGCGCAGCACGTCCGCCGCGTCCCGCACGTCGGCGGTGGTGATCATGCGCACCGCCTCCTCGACCGTCACCTTGCGGGCGGCCAGGTCGGCCACCTGCTCCTCGTACCCCTGACCTGCCGAGATCGCCTTCTGGAAGATCGTCGGGTTGGTCGTCACGCCCACGACATGCTGCTGGTCCAGCAGCTCACCGAGGTTGCCTGAGCTGATCCGGGCCCGGGACAGGTCGTCCAGCCAGATCGCCACGCCCTCCTCGGAAAGGCGCCCGAGTGCGTCTGTCATTGATCGCGTCTCCTGCTGTCGTCTGCTGCTGTCGTCTCGTTGACCGGTACGGGCGAGGCGGTGCCGGCGGTCTCGGCGCCGGCGACGCGGCGTCAGCGCTCCGACGCCGCCAGGGACTCCTTCGCCGCCGACGCCACGGCCTCGGGCGTGATGCCGAACTCGCGGTAGAGCGTCTGGTAGTCCGCCGAGGCACCGAAGTGCTCCAGCGACACCACTCGCCCGTGCTGTCCCACATAACGGTGCCAGGTCAGGCCGATGCCCGCCTCCACCGCCACTCGGGCCGTCACCTCGGGCAGCAGCACGGAGTCCCGGTATGCCTGGTCCTGCTCCTCGAACCACTCCACGCACGGCACGGAGACCACTCGGGTGGGAACGCCGTCCGCCTGGAGCTCCTGCCGGGCGGCCAGCGCCAGGTGCAGCTCGGAACCGGTGGCGATCAGGATGGCGCGCGGCGCGCCGCCCTCCGCCTCGGTGTGCACGTAACCGCCCTTGGCCGTGCCCTCGTTGGGCGCGTAGGTCGGCACGTTCTGCCGGGTCAGCGCCAGGCCGTGCGGCGCGTCGTTCCGGCGCAGGATCTCACGCCAGGCGATCACCGTCTCGTTGGCGTCGGCCGGACGGACGACGTTCAGACCCGGGATCGCGCGCAGCGCCGCCAGGTGCTCCACCGGCTGGTGGGTCGGGCCGTCCTCGCCGAGGCCGATCGAGTCATGCGTCCAGACGTAGGTGACCGGCGTCCTCATCAGCGCCGCGAGCCGCACCGCGGGCCGCATGTAGTCCGAGAACACCAGGAAGGTGCCGCCGTAGATCCGGGTGTTGCCGTGCAGCGCCACGCCGTTCATCACCGCGCCCATGGCGTGCTCGCGGATTCCGTAGTGCACGGTGCGGCCATACGGGTTCGCCTCGGGCAGCGGGTTGCCCTCGGGCAGGAACGAGGACGACGCGTCGATCGTCGTGTTGTTCGAGCCGGCCAGGTCGGCGGAGCCGCCCCACAGCTCGGGGATGACCGCGCCCAGGTCCTTGAGCACCTGGCCAGACGCCTTGCGGGTGGCCACCGAGGAACCCTCGTCGAACGCCGGCAGCGACTTCTCCCAGCCCTCGGGCAGCCGGCCCGCGCGGATCCGGTCGAACTCGGCCGCCCGCTCCGGGTTGGCCTCGCGCCAGGCGGCCAGCTCCTTGTCCCACTCGGCGCGCGCCGACTGGCCGCGCTCCACCGCGCCGCGGGCGTGCGCCAGCACCGCGTCGTCGACCTGGAAGTGCTGCTCGGGGTCGAAGCCCAGCACCCGCTTGGTCGCGGCCACCTCGTCGGCGCCGAGCGCCGAGCCGTGCGCGGCCTCGGTGTTCTGCGCGCCGGGGGCCGGCCAGGCGATGATCGAGCGGGCCGCGATGATCGAGGGACGCCCCGTCTCGGCCTTGGCCGCCTGGAACGCGGCGTGCAGCGCGGCCGGGTCGAGGTCGCCGCTCTCCTTGGGCGCCACGCGCTGCACGTGCCAGCCGTACGCCTCGAAGCGGGCCAGCACGTCCTCGGAGAACGCGGTGGCGGTGTCGCCCTCGATGGAGATGTGGTTGTCGTCGTAGAGCAGCACCAGGTTGCCGAGCTTCTGGTGGCCGGCCAGCGAGACGGCCTCGGCGGCCACGCCCTCCTGGAGGCAGCCGTCACCGGCGATGGTGTACACGGTGTGGTCGAACGGCGAGGTGCCGGGCGCCGCCTCCGGGTCGAACAGACCGCGCTCGTAGCGGGCGGCCATCGCCATGCCCACCGCGTTGCCGATGCCCTGGCCGAGCGGGCCGGTGGTGGTCTCGACGCCCACCGTGTGGCCGTGCTCCGGGTGCCCCGGGGTACGGCTGCCCCAGGTGCGGAACGACTTCAGGTCGTCCAGCGTCAGGCCGTAGCCCGCCAGGTACAGCTGCACGTAGAGCGTGAGGCTGGTGTGGCCCACGGACAGCACGAAGCGGTCGCGGCCGGTCCAGTCCGGGTCCGACGGGTCGTGCCGCATCAGCTTCTGGAAGATCAGGTACGCCGCTGGCGCCAGGCTCATGGCCGTGCCCGGGTGGCCGTTACCGACCTTCTGCACGGCGTCCGCGGCCAAAACCCGGGCGGTGTCGACTGCCCGCTGGTCCAGGTCGGTCCATTCGAGGTCTGAAGTGGTCGGCTTGCTGCTCACCCTGCGTCAGGGCTCCTCTCCGCGATGTTCCGCGTGTTCCGGCCGGTGACGGGGACGATCCGCCAGGCGGCGGGTGGCGCACCGGACCGCCATCGAGCCTACCTCTGGCCGGTCACCCGCCCCGGCGCTCGCCCACGTTCACCCTTCCGCACCGCAGTTCACCGGCCCGTGACACGGGCACCCCCGGTGACAAGCCGTGTAAGTCGGGCGTCTAGAGTGACGAGGCACAACCGATCGCCGATGTCGTACAACCAGGGGTGTCCGTGACGGCCGTTGATTCGCGTCCCGTGGCAGGGCTCGGCTCCGCCTCGGTTCGTTGGACACCGGGGGAGAGGATCAGGGCGTTCGTCGCGCTGACCAAGCCCCGCATCATCGAGCTGCTGCTGATGACCACGGTCCCCGTGATGTTCCTCGCCGAGGGCGGGGTGCCCGACCCGTGGCTGGTGCTCATCACCTGCCTCGGCGGCTACCTCTCGGCGGGCGGCGCCAACGCGCTCAACATGTACATCGACCGCGACATCGACGCGGTGATGCAGCGCACCAAGAACCGGCCGCTCGTGACAGGCGTGGTCCGGCCGACCGAGGCGCTGGTCTTCGGCATCACCCTGGCCGTGGTCTCCACCGTGTGGTTCGGCCTGCTGGTCAACTGGATGTCGGCCGGGCTGGCCTTGGGCGCGCTGCTCTTCTACGTCGTCGTCTACACGATGTTGCTCAAGCGCCGCACCGCGCAGAACATCGTCTGGGGCGGCATCGCCGGCTGCCTGCCGGTGCTGATCGGCTGGTCCTCGGTGACGGGCACGCTCTCGTGGGGCGCGGTCATCCTCTTCCTGGTGATCTTCTTCTGGACCCCGCCGCACTACTGGCCGCTGTCGATGCGGGTCCGCGACGACTACGCCAAGGTCGGCGTCCCGATGCTCCCGGTGATCGCCGGCAACCTGGCGGTGGCCCGGCAGATCGTGGTCTACAGCTGGGTGATGGTCGGCGTCTCGCTGCTGCTGTGGCCGCTGGGCTACGCCGGCTGGTTCTACACGGCGGTGGCGGCCGCGGCCGGCGTGTGGTGGCTGTGGGAGGCGCACGCGCTCCAGGCGAGGGCGCGGGCGGGGGTTACGGGCGCGAAGCTGAAGGAAATGCGGCTGTTCCACTGGTCGATCACGTACGTCTCGCTGGTCTTTCTCGCGGTGGCGATCGACCCGTTCGTGTCCTGAGGGGCTTTCCCCCACCCACCCGCCCTTTCCGCTGCCGCGGCGCGCTGCGCGCGGCAGCGGGCCCGCGGGGGCCCAACGGCGGCGGAGCCGCCTTGTTGGGCCCCTGTGGGCGTGCTGGCCCGCGGCCGGGGCGGGCCCACCCACCCGCCCTTGGCGGTGGCCTTGCGCGGCAGCGGGCCGCAGGCCCGCTTGCCCCCTTGCGGGGCGGGCCCCGCGGGGCCGGGCGGCGCAGCCGCCCTCGGCCCCCGGCCGGGCCCCCACCCGCGCGAAGCGCGGAACAAGGGGCGGGTGGGTGGGGAAAACCCCGCGCGAAGCGCGGGACACCCACCCCCGGCCCGGCGGCGCAGCCGCCGAAGGCCGGCCCGGCCCGGCCCGTCAGGGTCCAGAACGGGCGGGTGGGTGGGGGGAAACCCCTCAGGCCAGCCCCCGACGGGCAGTCGCCGGCGCGCGGTGGCCCGCGATGCTCCCCACCATGTCAAGGACCTGCCGCGTCTCGCCCACCTCGTGCACCCGATACACCCGCGCCCCGAGCCACGCGGAGACGGCCGTCGTGGCCAACGTGCCCAACAGCCGTTCCCTGACCGGCAGATCCAACGTCTCGCCGACGAAGTCCTTGTTGGAGAGCGAGACCAGCACCGGCCAGCCCGTCGCCGTCATCTCGTCGAGGCGACGCGTCGCCTCGAGCGAGTGGCGGGTGGACTTGCCGAAGTCGTGGCCCGGGTCGATCAGCACGGCGTCCCGGCGGACGCCGAGCGAGACGGCGCGTTCGGCGAGCGCGAGGGTCACCCGGAGGATGTCGGCCATCACGTCGTCGTAGGCGACCCGGTGCGGCCTGGTGCGGGGGCGGGCGCCGCCCGCGTGGGTGCAGACCAGGCCGACGCCGTGCCGCGCCGCGACCTCGGCGAGGCACGGATCGACGCCGCCCCACGCGTCGTTGAGGAGGTCGGCGCCGGCGGCGCAGGCGGCCTCGCCGACCTCGTGGCGCCAGGTGTCCACGCTGATCACCACGTCGGGGTGGCGGCGCCGCACCTCGGCGACGAAGCCGGCCGTGCGGCGGATCTCCTCGGCCGCGTCCACCTCGGCGCCTGGGCCGGCCTTCACCCCGCCGACGTCGATGATGGCGGCGCCCTCGGCGACGGCCCGCTCCACCCGGGTCAGGGCGGCGTCGTCGCCGAACGTGGCGCCCCGGTCGTAGAAGGAGTCGGGGGTGCGGTTGACGATGGCCATGATCACGGGTTCGTGGGGGCCGAACTCCCGTGTCCCCAGCCGCAACGTCCGCTGTTCCGCCCGCGCTGTCCGCTCATTCCGCACAATCTCCGAACCTACCTGGCCCGCGCTGTCGGTGCGGCATGCGACCATCACAACGAAAGCATGGAGGGCGTGAAGGGGAGGCCCCGCATGATGTTCCTGTTTCTGGTGGCCGCCATGGTCGTGGTGATCTCCGCCGTCACGCTGGCGGTCCTCGGCAGTGGGGACGGTACCGGCGGGCCGGCGACCGGCGGTCTGGCGGACGTGTCGCCCGATCGGCTCGACGACCCGTTGCCGCGCGATCGGCCGGTCGGCCCGGCCGACGTGGTGCGGGTCAGGCTGCCCGTGGCGCCGCGCGGCTACCGGATGGCCGAGGTGGACGACGTGCTCGACCGGCTGGCGGCCGAGCTCGCCGAGCGGGACGCGCGGATCACCGAGTTGGAGACGGCGCTCGCGGGCGCCCAGGCCCTGGCCCTCCACAAGGACCCGGGCCCGGTCGCCCAGAGCGACTAGCTGTCAGTACACCTAGCGCCCGCCGAACGCGGGGCGTTCCTTGTTGAGGAACGCGGCGACGGCCGCCAGGTGGTCGGCCGACGCGCCGGCCGTCCGCTGGAGTCGGCTCTCCACGTCGAGGGTCTCGACCAGCGAGTGGTCGGCCCCGAAGGCGAGGGCCTGCTTGAGCGCGGCGTAGGCCACCGTTGGGCCCTGGGCGAGGCGGCCGGCGATCTCCAGGGCGGTGGCCGGCAGCTCGTCGTCCGGCACCACCCGCTGGGCGATGCCGAGCCGCTCGGCCTCGGCCGCGTCCACCCGGCGCGGGAAGAGCAGCAGGTCGGCGGCGCGGGCCGGGCCGACGACGCGGGGCAGGGTCCAGGAGAGCCCGGAGTCGGCGGTCAGGCCGATGCCGGTGAACGCCGTGTTGAACGAGGCGCCGGCGGCCACCACGCGGTAGTCGGCGGCGAGCGCGAAGCCGAGGCCGGCGCCCGCGGCCACTCCGTTCACGGCCGCCACCACCGGCTTGGGCATCTCGGCGATGGCGCGGGTGATGGGGCCGTAGTGCTGGGCCACCGTCCGCGTGGCGCCGCCCGCGTCCGTTTCCTCGGCGAGCGCCGCGGCGTGCTCCCTGAGGTCCTGGCCGACGCAGAACGCCCGTCCGTTCGCCGTCAACAGAACGGCCCGCACGGCGGAATCCGCGGCCGCCCGCCGCACCGCGTTCAGGAGCGCTTCCTTGGCCGTGACATTCAGGGCGTTCATCGCTTCCGGGCGATTCAGTGTCACGGTGGCAAGACGGTCGGTCACTTCGTAGAGAACGGTGTCGGCCATGTCTCACAGCATGTCGCAGACGCCGGCACTATCGCGGTCAATCGCCGAATTGAGTGGTTTTGCGATCATGCGTTGCCGAAGGGATACCGCCCAATGTTGGTCATCGGGACGCTCCATGCGGGATAATGGCCGGAAGCAATGTGTTCGAGGTCGGTGACCCCCCGGGTTCCCGGCTGCGATGGGCTGGTTCAGGAAGGGGAACGAGCATGGCGGCCATGAAGCCGCGGACGGGCGATGGTCCGCTTGAGGTGACCAAGGAGGGGCGGGGCATCATCATGCGCGTTCCGCTCGAGGGCGGTGGCCGACTCGTCGTCGAGCTGACCCCGGACGAGGCGGTGGCGCTCGATGAGGAGCTCAAGAAGGTGACCGGCTAGAGCCGGTCTCCGAGCCCTGGCCCCGGCGTCGTCCCCGAGGTTTCTCCAAGCCTCGGCCGGACCGCGTCGGGGAAGGCGTCCCCACGCCGCCGAGCCGACACCCTGTACGGCGCCGCCCCGGAGTTCCGGGGCGGCGCCGTTTGTCCTGCGAGGGGAGGAGGGCTCAGGCGCCCCAGGCGCGGGCCGCGCACAGCAGCCCGTCGCCGACCGGCAGCAGCGCCGGCATCAGCTCCTTGCTCTCGCGGACCGTCCGCAGCAGCTCCCGCAGCCTGCGCACCTCGGTGGGCTGGGCCGCCGAGTCCACGGTGCGGCCGCCGGCGAAGACCCCGGCGAAGCAGACCAGGCCGCCGGGTCGCAGCAGCCGCAACGATTCTGCGAGGTACTCCAGGTACTCGAGCCGGTCGCCGTCGCAGAACACCAGGTCGTAGCCGCCGTCGGTGAGCCTGGGCAGCACGTCGAGGGCGTGCCCGGGGATGAACCTGGCCCGGTTGGGCGCGTGGCCGGCCATCCGGAACGCCTGCCTGGCGAACTGCTGCCGCTCCGGTTCGGTGTCGACGGTGGTCAGCACCCCCTCGGGGCGCATTCCACGGAGCAGGTACATGCCGGAGACGCCGGTCCCGGTGCCGATCTCGACCACCGCCCGCGCGCCGGCGGCGGCGGCCAGCAGCCGCAGCGCGTCGCCGTTGCCGGGCGTGACGGCCCGCACGCCGGCCTCGCGCGCCCGCTCCCTCGACCAGGACAGCGCCGCACCCTCGGCGGTCTCGGCGTCCGGTGCGCCATACGCCTCGGCGAACGCCCAGCTCGTCAGCCGGTTGCCGGTAATGGCCCTCTCCTGTCCCCGTCTGTCACGCGCTTTGACTGTATCGACTTCCGGAGGGAACAGGGCGCACGGACCGGGCGTTGGACTCTGTGCGGGAGCCGGCTCCCGGGCCCGGGCGGAGCGGCCAGGAAAGCCGGTGAATATTTCTTATCCGGAGCTAACGGGCGAGGTGGCTATGGTAGGGACCCAACTGGACACCACCAGAGCCGACAGGGGAGGTGCGGCCACGTCCGCTGGCCGCGGAGTGCTGAGACGCATTTTGCGGTCCTCCGGCGGGCCGAATTCCGTGACAGACAACGCTGACGCTGACCGGGGACAGGGCATCGACACGGCCACCGACGGCACGACCGCCACCGCGGGCGCCGTCGCGACGTTCACGACCGGAGGCGACGGCCAGGGCTGGGCCCCGCCCAGCTGGGAAGAGATCGTCAGCACCCACAGTGCCCGGGTCTACCGGCTCGCGTACCGGCTCACCGGCAACCAGCACGACGCCGAGGACCTCACGCAGGAGGTCTTCGTCCGCGTCTTCCGTTCGCTGTCCACCTACACCCCGGGCACGTTCGAGGGCTGGCTGCACCGCATCACCACCAACCTGTTCCTGGACTCCGTCCGTCGCAAGCAGCGCATCAGGTTCGACGCCCTCGCCGAGGACGCGGCCGACCGGCTGCCGAGCCGGGAGCCCACCCCGCAGCAGCACTTCAACGACACCCACTTCGACGCCGACGTGCAGCAGGCGCTCGACACCCTGGCGCCCGACTTCCGGGCCGCCGTGGTGCTCTGCGACATCGAGGGCCTGAGCTACGAGGAGATCGCCACCACGCTGGGCGTCAAGCTCGGCACGGTCCGCAGCCGCATCCACCGCGGCCGCTCCCACCTCCGCAAGGCCCTCAAGCACCGCTCGCCGCGCGGTCGCGTCCAGCCGGCCCAGGAGCCCGTACTCGCCGCCGTTCCGGGTTCCTCGCTCGCGCGGGAAGGCGGGGCCGCCGAGTGAGCAGTGCCGCGGAGACCGGCCCGGCTGACCACCACCTCGGCGAGAGTCTGGCCGCCCTGGTCGACGGCGAGCTGTCGCACGACAGCCGCGACCGGGTGCTCGCCCACCTCGCCACCTGTCCGAGCTGCAAGGCCGAGGCCGACGCGCAGCGTGAGTTGAAGAGCGTGTTCGCCAGCAGCCCGCTGCCCGCCCCGTCGGCCGGGCTGCTCGCCAGGCTCCAGGGCCTGCCGGCCGCCGCAGGGCGTGAGTCGGCGGATCCCGAGCCCCCTGGCCCGGCCGCGGGATCCGGTGCCAACGGCACCTCATCCGGCTTCCGCCTCGGCCTGCTGCCGGGCGGCAAGGACCGCGAGTCGCTGCTCGGCCCGCCGACCCTGGGCAACGAGCGCGGCTTCCGGATCCACCATTCGGGCCCGGCCAGGGGCAACCGGAGCCATCGGCTCGCCTTCGCCGCGGCCGGCGCCGTCTCGCTGGCCGCCTTCGCGCTCGGCGGCGTGGTCGGCGGCGTCGGGAGCCTCTCCGCCGGTGGCGGCGGCTCGTCGGCGCCCAGCGCCGTCGCGCCGGGCAGCGGCGCCACCCCGGTCGTCGCGGCGCGCACCGCCGGCGGCCGCTCCGACAAGGACATCCGCCCGGTCTCCGTGCTCACCGCCCAGGCGGTCGGTCTCCGCGGCCCGCTCGGCCCGGTGGCGCCGAGCGGTCAGCTGTTGCCCCTGTTCACGCCGGATCTGGTGCCGGGTCCCGTGGCCCCCACCGCCGGCGCGTCGGCGCTCGCGGCGGAGTCGGCGATTCCGGGTGTCGTGAGCCCCCGCTGAATCCGGGTGACCGACCTGGTTGAATTCAGCTTCAGTTCAATGTCGGGCCAGTTCGGTGCCGGGCTCAGCCGGTACGGCGTGGAAGTGTCTCCTCCGCCGACGCGGAGGCAAGCCGATGATGGGGACAGCTGCGATGGACAAGGGCAATGGCCTTCCCGGCCGCCAGGGGGGCTCCCAGGCCGACTGGGGGCCCGCCGGGCAGCCGTCGCCGGGTGAGGACGCCGACTCCCGCCCCGGCCAGGACCCGTACGGCACCCCGCCGTACGGCCAGCCCGGCCCCTGGGCACCCGCGCCGCCCGTCCAGCGGCCGAATCCCACGCCGCCGGCCGGCACCTTCGTCCCGCCGCCAGGAGCCACCACGCCCGCGGCGGGCACCACCATGCCCCACGGCTCCATGCCGCCGCCCCCGACCGCCGGCGGGATGCCCCCGCACGCTCATCCGCACCCCGGCGCGTTCCCGCCGCCCCCGGCCGGGGCGCACGCCCCCGCGCCGCCCGCCGGCGGCCCGCCGCCCGGCCGCTACGACCCCTGGGCGGCCGTCCAGCCCGCCCCCGTGCCGCTGGCCGCCCTCGGCGTCCAGGAGCCCGAGCCCGAGGGCCGGCGGCCCGTCCGGCTGGTGGCGGCCGCCGCGCTGATCGCGCTGCTCGCCGGCATCCTCGGCGGCACCGTCGGCATCTACCTGGAGCGGAACGGCGCCTTCAGCGACGTGCGGCTCCCGCAGACCCGCAGCGAGTCGGGGCCGCCCGCCGAGGGCAGCATCGCCGGCATCGCGAGCGCCGTGCTGCCCGCCGTCGTCACCCTGCACGTCTCCGGCGGCGGCGCGGCCGGCACCGGCACCGGCTTCGTCCTCGACGACACCGGCCACATCCTCACCAACGCCCACGTGGTCCGCCCGGCCGGCGCCGGCGGCGTGATAGAGGTCACCTTCAGCAGCGGCGACACCGCGCGCGCCGAGGTCGTCGGCCAGGACAGCGGCTACGACCTCGCGGTGGTCAGGGTCACCGGCGTCTCCGGCCTCACCCCCGTCGAGCTCGGCGACTCGGAGGCGGTGAGCGTGGGCGACCCGGTGGTGGCCATCGGCGCCCCCTTCGACCTGGCGGGCACCGTCACCTCCGGCATCATCAGCGCCACCGAGCGCCCGATCACCGCGGGCGGCGAGGAGGCCGACGGCTCCGACATCAGCTACGTCAACGCGCTGCAGACCGATGCCCCGATCAACCCGGGCAACTCAGGCGGCCCGCTGGTCGACGTCAACGGCCGGGTGATCGGCGTCAACAGCGCCATCCGCACCGGCGACGGCGGCGTCCTCGAGGGCGGCCAGTCGGGCAGCGTCGGCCTCGGCTTCGCCATCCCCATCAACCAGGCGAAGGACGTCGCCGAGCAGCTGATCAACACCGGCCGGGCCACCCACCCGGTGATCGGTGTGACGCTGGACACCGGCTACCTGGGCGACGGCGCCCGGGTCGGCAGCTCCAACGGCGACCCCGCGGTGGTCCCCGGCGGCCCGGCCGACCTGGCCGGCGTCGAGGACGGCGACGTGATCACCGCGGTGAACGGCGACCGGGTCCGCAGCGGAGACGAACTGATCGTGAAGATCCGCAGCCACCGGCCGGGCGACGACCTGGCGCTCACCGTGGAGCGCGGCGAGGAGGAAGTGGAGCTCACGGTGACGCTCGGGGAGTCGACCAGTGGGTGACCTGGCGGGCGGTCCCGGGGTGTCCCGTACCCGGTGGGGCCGCTGTCCGTTCACTCCCCGGTGGGGTCCGGTATCTCCCGTTCGACGCCTGGGGCGGGTACCGTTTGGCATCTACCGTATGCGTGAGGGAGCCGACAGATGTTCTTCGATATAGGGTCTCTGGAGTTCATCTTCCTTCTCGTCCTCGCCATCATCGTCTTCGGCCCCGAGAAGCTGCCGAAGATGATCCAGGACGCGGCGCAGTTCCTGCGCAAGATCCGCGAGTTCTCGGACAGCGCCAAGCGGGACATCCGTGACGAGCTCGGCCCCGAGTTCAAGGATTTCGAGTTCGAGGACCTGAACCCCAGGACCTTCGCGAAGAAGCACCTGCTCGACAAGGACGAGTTCGGCCTCAAGGAGCTCACCAGCAGCCTCGACGTGCGCAAGGAGCTCACCGAGGTCTCGGACGCGATCAACGGCCGCTCCACGCCCACCACCCCCGCCAGCCTGGACAAGCCGGGCCTCGGCAAGGTGGCCCTCGGCAAGGCCGACCTGTCGAAGCCCGCGAACGGCGCGGCGGCCGCCGCCGGCGCCGCCGCCTCGGCGGCCGCGCCCGGCCAGGTCAGCCTCGACAAGGGCGCCGCCGCCAAGCCGGCCGCGGCCGCGGCGAGCGAGACGCCCTCGCCCTTCGACGCCGACGCCACCTGAGTGGATTCGACCGGCTTCCTGGGGGTATGGCGCCGGTCGCTCTCCCGGCATGCCCGGACACCTCCGATGCGGATGGCTATCCTCCCTATGTCCGGGGTGTGCCCAGGACGAGGGCAACGAGGAGGCGTCGCGTCAGATGGAGACCACCAGTCAGGCAGAGCCGCAGGACGCGACAGGCGGCCCTGGTGAGTCCGGGGACGATACCGGCCAGGGGGTGCCGGGTGCGCGCCGCACGGTCGACGGCTTCCTGCTGGCACAGTTCCCCTGGTACGGGCTGGACGAGGCGTTCAGCGGCCCCCGCTGGCTGATGCAGGTCGGCACGGCCGCCGACGGAGCCGTCGAGCACGGCTCGACAGGACACGGCGACGAGCCCTCGCTGCGCGCCGAACTCGGCCACGACGACCAGCGGTTCACGGTCGTGGTGACCGTCGCCAGCCGCCCGGTGCGGCGCAGCCCCGACGGCACCGGCGTCCTGGAGGCCACCTCGGTCTCCTCGGCGGCCTGGCTGGCCGGCTCCGGGCTGCTGTCCTGCACCTGGCCGGCGCAGATGGAGCGCGCCCTCCGCCAGGACTGGCTCGAGCAGCAGACCACCATCGCCTGGGAACTCGCCGACGACCTGCACGGCGGCGCCTGGTCGATGCTCTCGCTGCCGGTGGACGGGGTGCCCACCGACTTCCACTACCGCGAGTCCGAATACGGCTGGGTGCTCGCCGGCGCCGCCCACCACGACGTGCACATCGGCGCCTACGGCCGCGGCATGAGCGCCTACGGCCTCGGCTTCGCCGTCATCAAGGACATCGAGAGCTACGCGTAGGAACCGCCGGCGGGTGCCGGCGGTTCCTACGCTGTTGTTTTTTCAGACGCTGTCGGTTCAGACGCTGTTGGTTCAGAACTTGGCGCGCGGCGTGAGACCGAGCGAGAGCCCGGCCAGGCCGCGCCGCCGCCCGCTCAGCGCCGCGGCCACCTGCCGCAGCGAGGCGCCGGCCGGCGAGTCGGGGTCGGACAGCACGACCGGCTTGCCGGCGTCGCCGCCCTCCCGCAGCCGCACGTCGATCGGGATGGTGCCGAGCACCGGCACCTCGGCGCCGGTCGCCCTGGTCAGCCCCTCGGCGACCCGCTGCCCGCCGCCGGTGCCGAAGACGTCCACCATCTCCCCGCAGTGCGGGCACGGCAGCCCCGACATGTTCTCCACCACGCCGACGATCTTCTGGTGCGTCTGCACCGCGATCGAGCCGGCCCGCTCGGCCACCTCGGCCGCCGCCTGCTGCGGGGTGGTGACCACCAGGATCTCCGCGTTGGGCACCAGCTGGGCCACCGAGATCGCGATGTCGCCCGTGCCGGGCGGCAGGTCGAGCAGCAGCACGTCGAGATCGCCCCAGTAGACGTCGGCCAGGAACTGCTGGAGCGCCCGGTGCAGCATCGGGCCCCGCCACACCACGGGCGCGTTGCCCGGTGTGAACATCCCGATCGAGATCACCTTCACGCCGTGCGCCGACGGCGGCATGATCATGTTCTCGACCTGGGTGGGGCGGGCGTCCGTGCCGAGCATCCTCGGCACCGAGTGGCCGTAGATGTCGGCGTCGACGACCCCGACCTTCAGCCCGTCGGCCGCCAGCGCGGCCGCCAGGTTGACCGTGACCGAGGACTTGCCGACGCCGCCCTTGCCCGAGGCGACCGCGTACACCCTGGTCAGCGAGTCGGGCTTGGCGAACGGCACCTCGCGCTCCGCCTGCCCGCCGCGCAGCGTGGTGGCCAGCTCCTTGCGCTGCTCGTCGCTCATCACGTCGAGCTCCACGCGCACCTCGCGCACGCCGGGGAGCGCACTGACCGCGTCGCGCACCCCACTGGTGATGGTGTCCCGCATCGGACACCCCTGCACCGTCAGATACACCCCGACGTCCACGGTGCCGTCCGCCGCGATCTCGATCGACTTGACCATGCCGAGATCGGTGATCGGGCGGTGGATCTCCGGATCGTTCACCCGCTGGAGCGCGGTGCGGACGGCGTCCTCGGTGAGGAGGGGAGTATCGGTAGCCATGCCCCGATGGTACGGCCGACGCGTCCCCCACCGGACGACCCGGGCCCCCGCCACGTGCCGGGGCCCACGGGCTTGCCGGTACGCTGCGCCTCACCGGCCCGTGACCTCGACGAGAGGCAGTCGACGTGACCCCTTCCGTGTCCTCAACCTTCCCCGGCTGGCGCAGGGTTGTGACGGCCGTGGGCTGCGCGGGGTTATTCGCGCTCGGGCCCGTCGGCTGCGGCGCCGAGGAGGATCCGGACGCGGGCACCAACGGGCTCGCCAGCCTCACCCCGGCCGAGATCGAGGAGCAGGCGACGGCCACCGCGGCGGAGGCCACGGCGGTGCGGGTCGCCGGGACGGTGATCACCGAGGGCGAGTCCTTCCGGCTCGACGTACGGCTCGGCGAGGAGGGCGGCTTCGGCGAGGTCTCGGCCGACGGCGGCGCCACGTTCGAGCTGCTGCGGGTGGGCGAGGACCTCTACATGAAGGCGGACGCCGCGTTCTGGGAGAGCGAGGGGATCCCGGAGGAACTGGACTCGGACCCGGCCGAGACCCTGGAGGGCCGGTACGTGCGGGTGGCGCCCGACGACCCCGCGTACGAGCAGCTGAGCGGCTTCACGGACATGAACGTGCTCTTCGACCACCTGCTCACGTTGGACGGCGAGCGGGAGGTGGCGGAGGACCGCGGCGAGGTCGACGGCGCCCAGACCGTCACCGTCCTCGCGGACGGCGGCGCCGGCGGCACGCTCGACGTCGCCCTCATCGGCCAGCCGTACCCGCTGCGGCTCCAGCGGCCGGGCGAGGCGGGGGAGCTGCGGATGTCCGACTGGAACGAGGACTTCGAGCTGCGGGTGCCGGAGGATGACCAGATCTTGGACTACGGGGACGAGTTGGTGGAGTAACGGGGCCCGCCACGGGCGGGGTTGTGCCCGCGGGGTTCTCCCCCACCCACCCGCCCCTATCTCCGCCTCCGGCGGGGGGTGGCGCGGCGTGGCGGTGCGCGGGCGGCCGGTGGCCGTGGGAGTTCCCCACCCACCCGCCCTTTCCGCCTGCGGCGGGCTTCCGCCCTGCGGGCGCGGTGCGCCTGGTGGGGCGGGTTCGGGCGGCCTGCGGGCGCTGCCTTTCGCCTGGGGCGGGGCTGGGGTGGTGCGTGCGTGCTGGTGGTCGTGGGGTTTCCCCCACCCACCCGCCCTTTCCGCCTGCGGCGGGCTTCCACGCCACTGGGCGCTGTGCGCCCGATGGGGCGGCCTGCGGCCGCTGACCGGTCCGCCTGCGGCGAAGCCGCGCCTTCGCCCTGCGGGCGCCGTAGGCCCACCACCGGGGCGGCGGGCGGTGCCCGCCGGTGTCCGTGGGGGTTTCCCCCGCCCTCCCCCAGCTAATGGCCAAGGCCGTGAAGTTAGGGGTTGTGGGGGTGGTGTGACGTGGGAAGCGGAGCCCCGGTAGAACTGGCAGTCGACCAAGACAAGCCGTTCACATAGAC